>CAIQPV010000416.1 GCA_903873725.1 uncultured Nitrosomonadales bacterium | reverse complement strand
CATCGCCAGTGGCACGCAGCAGGGTGCCCGTTTGTGCTGTGGCGGTGAGCGGGTACGCGGCGATTCCGGTGGCTACTACGTGGCACCAACCATTTTTGATGGAGTAACCAACGACATGAAGATCGCAAGCGAGGAAATCTTCGGGCCGGTGCTGTCGATTATCACCTTCGATACCCAGGAAGAAGCGATCCGCATTGCCAACGATACCAGCTATGGCTTGGCCGCAGCAGTGTGGACACGCGATATTTCGCGGGCGCATCTGGTCTCCCGCGCGCTTCGCGCTGGTACCGTACACGTGAATAGTTACGATGAAGACGATATCACTGTGCCCTTCGGCGGTTTCAAACAATCCGGCAATGGGCGTGACAAGTCGCTGCATGCACTGGAAAAATACACTGAACTAAAAACAACCTGGATCAGCCTCGCCTGATTCGGCGAGAAAGGAAAAAATCATGGACGCAAAAACTACCCCTCAAATCAGTAATGCAGATCTGCATCAACGTCGGCTCGCCGCCACACCGCGCGGTATTGGAGTGATGGCGAACTTTTTTATTGATCGCGCACTGAATGCTGAAGTTTGGGATGTGGAAGGGAAACGTTATATCGACTTTGCCGGCGGCATCGCCGTGCTGAATACCGGCCATCGCAATCCGGTCATGGTGAAAGCGATTGAAGAACAACTCAAACGCTTTACCCACACCTGCTATCAGGTGCTGCCCTACGAAAACTATGTCACTTTGGCTGAAAGAATAAATGCGTTGACTCCGGGTTCACATCCCAAAAAGACCGCGTTTTTTTCCAGCGGTGCAGAGGCAGTCGAAAATGCAATCAAGATCGCACGCTCCAGTACCGGTCGCTCGGGAATTATTGCTTTCTCAGGCGGATTTCACGGGCGCACCATGATGGGCTGCGCCTTAACCGGAAAAGTGGTGCCTTACAAAGTTGGCTTTGGCCCCTTCCCCGCCGAAATTTATCACGTGCCTTTTCCGATGGAACTGCATGGTGTCAGTGTCGAGGAATCACTTCATGCATTGCAGACCTTGTTCAAAGCGGATGTGGACCCGAAGCGTGTAGCTGCAATCATAATTGAGTTGGTGCAAGGCGAAGGCGGTTTCTATATTGCTCCGCCGGAACTGTTGCGTGCCTTGCGCAAAGTGTGTGACGAACACGGCATTCTGCTGATTTTCGATGAAATTCAGACTGGTTTTGCCCGTACCGGCAAACTGTTTGCAACCGAGCATTATGACGTTCTGCCCGATATCATGACGATTGCCAAGAGCATGGCCGGTGGCATGACCCTGTCTGCGGTATGCGGCAAGGCGGAAGTAATGGATGGTCCGGCACCCGGTGGACTTGGAGGAACCTATACCGGAAATCCGCTGGCGATTGCCGCCTCTCATGCGGTAATCGATGTTATCGAAAATGAGAATCTGGTCGAACGTTCAATTGTGCTTGGGAAAAAATTGACCGCACGCCTCGTGGCAATGCAGGCCAAAGTACCTGCGCTGAAAGAAGTGCGGGGTTTGGGATCAATGGTGGCTGCGGAATTTTTTGATCCTGCAACCGGCGAACCTTCCCCCGAGGCTGTCAAACGCGTGCAACAGGCTGCATTGGAAGAAGGCCTGATTCTGCTTACCTGCGGCATTTACCTGAACGTGATGCGGTTCCTTTATCCGCTGACAACTGAAGATGCGGTTTTTGACGAAGCGCTGGATATTCTTGATCGCGCCTTGATGAAGGCCGGCGGGTGAATATCCAGGCTGAACAGTCGCAAGCTTTAGCTGCGAAAGTAACTGATGCCCGGCAACGCATGCTGGAAGCGGGCGTGCATACGGTCATCGCTCAGTTCGTGGATATTCATGGATCGGCAAAGGGCAAGTACATTCCACTCTCCCATCTGGCAGATATTGTGGGTGCAGGTGTCGGCTTTGCCGGCCCTTCAATCTGGGGCTTGGGTTTGCCGCGTAACGGGCCAAATTCCGAGTTTTATGGACGCGGGGATCTGAATACGCTTCAGGTGTTACCCTGGATGCCAGGCTATGCCCGTATAGTGTGCAGCGGTGTCGTTGCTGGCAAAGATTTTGGACGTTGTTCGCGTCGCTTGCTGAAGCATCAGATCGCACGTTTGAACGATCGTGGCTGGACCCTCAATGTTGGCATCGAGCCTGAGTTTTTCCTGCTGCATCAAGATGGAGCGCGTCGCCCCATACTTCCCGATGCGGCAGACGACCTTGATAAACCCTCATATGACCTCAAGGCCATGGCGCGAGTACGCGGCGTGCTGCGCCGTATGGAGCAAGGATTAAACACCTGCGGGTTTGACGTGTTTCAAATCGACCACGAGGATGCCGGTGGCCAGTATGAGCTTAACTATCATTACAGCGACGCGCTGACCGCCGCAGATCGCTTCATCCTGTTCAAGATGGCTGCGCACCAGATTGCCGAGGAAGACGGGCTGGTATTTTCGTTGATGCCCAAACCATTTGCCGATCGCCCCGGTAGCGGGCTTCACTTGCATCTGTCGATCAGTGACCGCGAGGGACGACCTGTGATGGCGAATGAGGCAGATTCACATGGATTGTCCGAAACCGGGCGGCAGTGTATTGCGGGCCTGTTAGCTCACAGCCCGGCTTTGGCAGCTTTTCATGCCCCCAGTGTGAATTCCTATAAAAGGTTGGTGATAGGCCGCTCGCTATCCGGTACGACTTGGGCGCCTGCCCACATTGTCTGGGGCGACAACAACCGCACCGCAGTAGCTCGGGTTACTGCAGGACGCATAGAATTCCGTCTCACCGATGGCAGTTGTAATATTTATGTCGCACTTGCTTCTGCTATAGCGGCAATGCTCGATGGAGTTGAGCAGAGCCTGCAACCTCCGGTGCCGATTGATGAAGATATTTATGAATGGCCGGAGGCTCGCTTTATTGAACGTGGTGTGCTGACTTTGCCTCAAACTCTCGGTCAGGCACTGGATGCGCTGGAAACGGATAAGGTATTGGCTGCGGCTGTCGGGGTTGATTTTGTCGCTGAGTTTCTCAGTATCAAGCGCACGGAATGGGTCGATTTCTGCCGCTCGGTCAGCGATTGGGAATATCAGCGCTATCTGACTTGGCCCTGATTGAAGCCGGGTTTGGCAGTAATTTCCTTTTGACTTCAATTAAGGTACTAAAGGTTAATGTATTTATTGCCTGTGTTTCAGAACATGTCACGCATGCGATACCACAGTTTGCCGGCAGCCTCGATGGGTGCCGCAAACATTTTGCCACCGGGAAACGGCGGATTGGAAAGCTTCATGAAGATGCGCAAATGGGTGTCATCACCCAACAGTGCTTCTGCCAGCACACGCCCTGCCACACAGGTCGGCAGCACGCCATGGCCGGAAAACCCCTGCGCCCAAAGCACATTACCGCGCCGCCCGAAATCAGGTGTGCGGTGTACCGTGCAGTCGATCATTCCGCCCCAGCCAAACTCAATGCCGACCCCTTTTAGCTGAGGAAATACGCGCTCAAGCGCAGGTCGCATCGCAGCCGGAATATCTCGCGGCGTGCCACCCAGATAGGTACAGCCTCCGCCGAACAACAGGCGTTCGTCCGGGGTAACTCGGAAATAATCGAGAATGAACTGGTTATCGGTCACACATACGCCGGAGGGGATCAACGCCTGTGCCCGCTCACCCAGCGGCTCGGTCGCCACCATGAAAGTACCGACCGGAATAATTCGGCGGCTCAGATTTTTGTCGAGATCGCCAAGATAAACATTGGCGGCCAGCACCAGAGCACCCGCAGTCACTTTGCCTTTCTCACTTTCAATCGTGACACGGTTGCCCTCCTCCTGATAACGAACGACAGCGGTTTGTTCGTAAATTTGCACCCCGGCGCTTTCGGCGGCAGTAGCCAGACCAAAAACATATTTCAGTGGGTGCAGATGTCCGGCGCCAGGGTCAAATAGACCGGCGCAATAGTGATCGGTACCCAGCCAGTCCGGCAACTCGATTTTTGGAATAAATCGCAGCGCGTCATAGCCCCATTTTTCAGCGGCGTCATGCTGACATTGGCGCAAGCTGCTTTCGCGGCGCGGCAGGATGGATGTCCACAGATGGCCGTCGCGCCAGTCGCAATCGATACCGTATTGCGCAATGCGCTGGCGGATTTCGGTGGCGGATGCGCGCATCAGATTCCAGATTTCGCGCGCCTCCTCGTAGCACAGTTGCGCTTCCAATGGAGGCATATCGCACGAGAAACCGAGAATCGCCTGCCCGCCATTGCGACCCGAGGCCCCCCAACCCACCCGGGCGGATTCGAGAATGACTACGCGTTTGCCCGCTTCAGTCAGACGCAAGGCAGTGTAAAGGCCCGTGAAGCCCGCGCCCACGATGCAGACATCCGTCTCAGTGGCATCCGTGAGCGCAGGGCGCGACACCATGCTGTCTGCCGCGCTGGCGGCGTAATAACTCCGCGGATAGGTATTTATGGCAGGAATGTTGCTGGTCATTATTCCACCGATAACTTGTCGATCACCTCGTTGTGCTGTCCCAGAGTGGGTGGCGCGTTTTCATAGCGTATTGGCGTTTGCGAGAAGTGAATGGGATTCGCCACCATCTTTACGCTCCCGGCCGGATGCGGAATATCGACCACCATTCCGCGCGCGACGGCCTGAGGCTCGGCGAGCGCTTCTGCAATCGTATTGATCGGCCCGCCGGGAATGCCCAGCCACTCCATGCCATCAATCCAATACTGTCGCGGATGAAGCTTTACTGCTGCCTGAATCTGCGGGATCAAAATTTCACGATTGATGACGCGCCCCTTGTTGGTGGCAAAACGTTCATCCTGAGCCCATTCTGAATACCCGCACAACTCAGAAAAACGGCCGAACTGAGCATCATTGCCGACCGCGACAAGTACGTGGCCATCTGACGTTTCAAAAGCCTGATAGGGAACGATGTTGGCATGTGCATTGCCAAAGCGGGGAGGTTGTACATTGCCGACCAGATAGTTCGAGGCAACATTAGCCAGCATCGCCAGCTGGCAATCAAACAAGGACAGATCGATGTGCTGGCCGACGCCGGTGCGGTCACGATGCGCGAGTGCCGCGAGAATCGCCACGGTGGCATACAGGCCGGTAAATAGATCGGCCACGGCCACGCCCACTTTCATCGGCTCGCCAGCCGTTTCGCCGGTGATGGACATCAAACCGCCCAGACCCTGAATCATGAAATCGTAACCGCCCTGATCCGCGCGCGGCCCGTTCTGACCAAAACCGGTAATCGAGCAATATACAAGATCCGGTTTGATGGCACTCAGCGTGGGGTAATCCAGGCCATATTTCGCCAGACCTCCCACTTTAAAATTCTCCACTACCACATCGCAGCTTTTCACCAGTTCGCGCAGAATCTCCTGCCCTTGGGGAGTAGCCATATCCACACAAACCGATTTCTTGCCGCGATTGGTGCACAGGTAATAGGCCGCCTCACGCGTGGGGTTGCCCTTGCTATCCTTGAGGAAGGGTGGGCCCCAGCCACGGGTATCGTCACCGCCATCGGGTTTTTCGATCTTGATAACTTCGGCCCCCATGTCGGCAAGTTGCTGTGTGGCCCAGGGACCTGCAAGCACGCGGGATAAATCGAGCACACGAAGATGGGACAGTGCGGACATGTTGATGCCTTAATGAAACAGCGAAGCCATCACAATGTCGTCGCCGGTGAGTTTAGGGAACCTCTATTTATCCGATCAGGCAGAGAAGGCTTGCAGTCCCGTTTGAGCGCGGCCCAGAATCAGCCCATGCACATCATGCGTGCCTTCATAGGTGTTCACGGCTTCCAGGTTCATCACATGACGGATGACATGGAATTCGTCGCTGATACCGTTGCCGCCATGCATATCTCGGCTGATACGGGCAATATCCAGCGCCTTGCCACAATTGTTGCGTTTGATCAGGCTGATCATTTCCGGTGCAGCGCGACCTTCATCCATCAGACGCCCCACACGCAGGGCAGCCTGCAGGCCAAGAGAAATCTCGGTCTGGAAATTGGCCAGTTTCAGTTGGATCAATTGGGTGGCAGCCAGCGGCCGGCCAAATTGAATGCGATCGAGCGTGTACTGGCGGGCAGCGTGCCAGCAGAACTCAGCGGCACCCAATACTCCCCAGGCGATACCGTAACGCGCCTTGTTCAGACAGCCAAACGGGCCCTTGAGGCCGCGAATATCGGGGAAGGCATTTTCTTCCGGTACGAATACTTCATCCATGACAATTTCTCCGGTGATCGAAGCGCGCAGAGAAAATTTCCCTTCGATCTTGGGGGCAGAGAGGCCCTTCATTTCCTTTTCCAGGATGAAACCGCGAATCTCGCCTTCATCATCCTTGGCCCACACCACAAATACATCTGCGATGGGCGAATTGGTGATCCACATCTTGGCTCCAGAAAGGGTAAATCCGCCGTCTACTTTGCGGGCGCGGGTAATCATCGAACCCGGATCAGAACCATGATTGGGCTCAGTGAGACCGAAACAGCCTATCAATTCACCGGTAGCCAACTTAGGCAGATACTTTTGCCTTTGCGCCTCCGTGCCGTAGGCGTGAATCGGATACATCACCAAGGAACTTTGCACACTCATCGCCGAACGATAACCAGAATCTACGCGCTCAACTTCACGCGCCACCAGCCCATAAGCCACATGATTCACACCGGCGCAACCATAGCCTTCGATAGTTGAACCGAGAAATCCCAGCTCACCCATCTCGTTCATGATTTCACGGTCAAATTTTTCGTGCCGGTTCGCCAGCAGTACACGGGGCTGTAGTTTGCCCTGACAATAGTCATATGCCGCCTCGCGGATCATCCGCTCTTCGTCAGTCAGTTGTTCGTTGAGCAGCAATGCGTCATCCCACTGAAAATTTGGCCGTGCCATGGTGATATCCTTGAATTGATTCCGCAAAGCGAAACATGTTTTACTCAACAGGACATGGTACTTTGCCCTGCGATTTATGTAAAGTTGCCCGGGGTATGCCTGTTCGTGATGGCCTTGGAGTTATTTCCAAGCGAGTCATATAACAATTGAGTTACAAATGTTCTGGCGACATGGTTAGGGGTAATTAAATATTTATCTATTTCATGGTAGGCATTACAAACTCTGCAGCAACCCGAATGCCGGCAGGCCAGCGAGTAGTCGTGGTTTTGAGACGGGAATAGAAGCGAACACCTTCCTCGCCATATACGTGATGGTCACCGAATAGAGAATGTTTCCAGCCGCCAAAACTATGGTATGCAATCGGCACTGGAATGGGTACGTTCACACCTATCATGCCAACCTGTACTCTGCGTCCGAATTCGCGCGCGGTGGCGCCATCGCGGGTGAAGATAGACACTCCATTTCCAAATTCATGGTCGTTCACCAGCTTAAGCGCTTCCTCAAAGTTATTGACATGCATGACGCTTAGCACCGGACCGAATATCTCTTCCTTATAAATTCTCATGTTTGCTGTGACATGGTCGAACAGACAGGGACCCATAAAGAAACCCTCTTCGTGCCCCGGCAATTTGAAGTCACGACCATCAACCACAAGTTTCGCTCCTTCCTGAACGCCGAGATCGACATAGGATTTTACTTTGTCATAATGCTGGCGCGTAACCAGAGGTCCCATGTCGGCCTGTTCATCAAGCCCCTGGTTGATTCGTACCGTGCCGGTTTTTTCAGTCAACTTGGTTATCAGTGCATGGCCTATGCTACCGACCGCGACTGCTACCGAAATAGCCATGCAACGTTCACCCGCCGAGCCGAAGCCTGCGCCGATAAGTGCGTCGGCGACCTGGTCCAGATCAGCATCGGGCATGATCACCAGGTGGTTCTTTGCACCGCCCAATGCCTGCACCCGCTTGCCGCGCGCAGTGCCGGTTGAGTATATGTATTGCGCGATCGGCGTTGACCCGACAAAGCTTACCGCTTGCACACGATCATCCTCCAGTAGCGTATCAACGGCAACCTTGTCGCCCTGAACCACATTGAAAACGCCTGCGGGAAGACCGGCCTCAGCAAGCAGATCAGCCAGTATCAGACTCGCTCCGGGATCGCGCTCCGAAGGTTTGAGCACGAAGGTATTGCCGGTAGCGAGCGCCATCGGGATCATCCACAGGGGCACCATGACCGGAAAGTTGAACGGGGTAATACCGGCGACCACGCCAAGCGGCTGACGCTGACTATGGGTGTCGATACCGCCGCCAACCTGTTCGCTAAATTCACCCTTGAGCAAATGAGGAATGCCACAAGCAAATTCGACCACTTCGATGCCGCGTGTGACTTCACCACGGGCATCGCTGATCGTCTTGCCATGCTCCAGCGTAATGGCACGAGCCAATTCATCCATGTGTTGATCAAGCAGTTCCTTGAACTTGAACATGATGCGCGCTCTTCTCAGCGGCGGAGTGGATGACCAGGCCGGAAAAGCTTGTGCGGCAGCGTCGATGGCGAGTTTGACTTCATCCTGGGTGGCATAAGCAACCATGGCCTGGACTTTCCCGGTAGCCGGGTTGTATACCTCACCCATACGATCGCCTTTTCCTGTTACTTTCTTTCCACCAATAAAATGTCCGATTGTTTTTTGTTGAGAATGGGTCATGCTGCTTGCTCCAAAGTGGCGTGTTGTTGATGACTTTCCTGCTGGTGGGCAGCCCATTGCTGCTCGTTCTTGAGATAACGGGTCGGGTCAAGTCCCTGCTCCCCCTCGGCAGCCAATGACGTGAGTGCCTCGGCAATGCAACTGAAGATGCGGTCAATTTCATGCTTCTCGATGGTGAGCGGCGGTGAGATGGCGATGATTTCTCCGGTATGGCGAACGAGCACCCCCATTTCGTAACATTTGAGATAGGTGGCAAAGGCACGGGCACCCAGTTTTCCTGGAAACGATTCAAGTTCAATTCCTGCCACCAAACCAATGTTGCGAACGTCCTTGACGAAAGGAATACCTTTCAGGGTATGGGCAGCCTGTTCAAAGTGGGCGCTTAAATTTCCTGCCCGCTCAACCAGTTTTTCATTTTCAAAAATGTCCAGCGTAGCAATGGTTGCAGCACACCCAATCGGGTGAGCTGTATAGGTATAACCATGCGGTAACTCAATCGCGTTGGCGGGGCTGTTCGCCATGAAGGCATCGTAAATTTCGCGCTTGACAGCTACGGCACCCATCGGGACTGCGCCATTGGTCATTCCTTTGGCAACAGTAATGATGTCGGGAACAACGCCGAAGTAATCAACGGCAAATCGAGTGCCAAGACGGCCAAATCCGGTGATGACTTCGTCGAAAATAAGCAGGATGCCATACTTGTCACAAATTTCGCGTAACCGTTTAAGATAACCAACCGGTGGCAGAACCACACCTGCCGAACCTTGCATGGGTTCAACGATCAGGGCGGCGATGGTTGCAGGATCATGCAGCGTGGTAATGCGCTGCTCGAATTCATTGGCCAGTTCGATTCCTCCATCCTGAGGCAACCCTCGGGTAAAAGCGTTGCGGTTGATATCCAGCGGATGCCTGATGTGATCCACACCGGTCAAGCCATTGCCAAATGCCTTGCGGTTGCCTGCAATACCTCCCACTGAAAGTCCGCCGAAATTAACCCCGTGGTAGCCACGCTCGCGGCCGATCAGTTTATTGCGCAGAGGATTGCCGGTCACGCGCTGGTAGGCAAGCGCAATTTTGAGTGCAGTATCTGCCGACTCAGAACCGGAGCCGGTGAAGAAAATTCGATCCAGTCCGCGCGGCAAAAACTCGGCAAGACGCTCAGCCGCTTCAAATGCCAGAGGATGGCTATTCTGGAATGCCGGGGCGTAGTCGAGTGTGCGCAATTGATGTGCTACTGCACTGGCGATTTCCTCACGACAATGTCCGGCTGCCACGCACCATAGGCCCGATGTACCGTCCAGCACAGAGCGATCATTGATGGTGGTGTAATAGTTGCCCTTTGCGGCCTTGAACAAGCGCGGCATGCTCTTGAACTGACGGTTCGCGGTAAACGGAAGCCAGTAATGATCGAGGTTCGGTAAGGTTGGCACGATAACTCCCTTATTTGCTAAGGAGGTCAGTTTCGATGTGTTCATTGCATTATGTCAAGACTGTATCTGGATATAATTAACCATATGATTTAATTAGGCCATGATATGTTTGTGTTATTGTATAGTTAACAGCCTTAACAATCAGGAGTAATAAATGGATCAGGAAGTTGGATTCAGGCTGAAACTGGTGCGGCTACGGCATCAGCTATCGCAACGTGCACTGGCTAAACGCGCGGGTGTTGCGCACGCAACCATTTCGTTGATCGAATCAGGCCGCTCCAGTCCCTCTGTGAGTGCGCTCAAACGCATATTGGCGGGGATTCCCATGACGCTGGCTGAATTTTTTTCAGATGAATTACCTCCCGCAGAAAGCAATATTTTTTACCACGCTGCCGAACTTACAGAGATTAGCGGTGGCGAAGGTATCTCCTACCGCCAGATTGGTTCGGCGCATGCAGGCCACGTCCTGCAGATACTGTTCGAGCGATATGAGCCCGGTGCCGATACCGGACTCATCATGTTGAATCACGAAGGTGAGGAAGGTGGCGTGATTTTGTCCGGGCAGCTTGAAGTGACGGTGAGTGAGTGGACGCGTGTGCTTGGCGTTGGGGACGCGTATTATTTCAACAGCCGGCAACCGCACCGGTTCAGGAACGTTGGCTCAAAACCCAGCAGCCTGGTCAGTTCATGTAGTCCCCCATCATTCTGAGCATATGAACCGGCTTTATATGAAAATACACATTTTCAGGAAGAGTCCAAATATTTGTCCGCTTCGCGGAGTGTTTATTCTGTTGGATGCCGGCCTTCGGCGGAATGACGGCCAGATGGATTACTTTGGGTTTAACAAGGCTTCAATTTATAAGCAAAGGTGAACATGGACGAAGATCTGGATACACAGTCGCGAGAGCAGTTGATTGGCGAGATAAAGAAACTGCGGTCAGCCATTCGGGAACACAGAGACGCTAGCGGCCATGATCTATGTTGGCATCACCCAGGGCTTTGGTCTTTGCTTCCAGAGAAATCTGATCCCCGTGTAGTCGTTCCTGATTGGCCACAGTTTATGCGCGGTTGTATCAAGTACCGCCAATCGCTGGATGAACAAATTTCGGAGGCACCCCGCAGCACCCAAGAGTTTCAGGCATGAATATAAAATTTAGTCCGGGTCATATAAACTTCGGCAAGCAGTAGCATGCCATTTTATCGAAAATTTAACTCTGACTAGGCCTACAATCATGAGAGAAATTTGCACAAGAATTGCTATCCAGAGTGACGTTGACTCAATCGCAACTCTCTTCGATGCGTATCGCCAGTTTTACGAACAACCCCCAGATTTGCACTTGGCGACTTCGTTTATTCAGGAACGTATTTTAAACAATGAATCGGTCGTTATCGTTGCTGAAATCGACGGATACATGATGGGTTTTTGCCAGATGTATCCAACATTCTGCTCGGTTGCGGCAGCACCGATTTACACTCTATATGACCTTTTTGTTCTTCCTGAGGCTCGAAAAATGGGCGCTGGCAAAGCTTTGTTGCTGGCTGCAGAGCAACACGCAGCGCACGCAGGATCTGTGCGAATGGATCTCACAACTGCAAAGGCCAATTCCCCGGCGCAATCACTCTACGAATCACTGGGCTGGATACGCGACGAGGATTTCTATGCTTACAGCAAATCCGGCTGGTAAGTTGTTTGCCTGTCTAATCGCGATAAATATACATGCGCCGGTCATGAATAACTGGTCGCAGTTATCACACTAAATTTTGCTACTGGCCAAGCCACATTAGCCGGCTCATGCAGACAACTTTACCAGATACGAATACGCGCTTCCGGAGCTTTATACATGCCATCGCCGGGTTGGGTGGCAAAGGAGTCATGAAAGCCGTCGCAATTCTCGGCGGCACCGTTGGTACGAAATTTTTCCGGCGAATGAGGGTCGGTTGCGAGTAACTGCAGTGCCCACTCTTCACGTCGCTTGGTGTTCCAGCTTTGGGCATAGGAAATGAAGAAGCGCTGATTGCCCGTAAATCCATCCATAACAGGTGCAGATTGGCCGTTTAGCGCAAGCTGGTAAGCCTTGAAGGCGATTTGCAGACCGGAGACATCTGCAATGTTTTCACCCAGTGTCAGGAGGCCATTCACATGGCGACCGGGAATCGGCTGGTAGTGTTTGTATTGTGAAACCAGACGCGAGGTCAGTTTTGTAAAGGCTGTGTGATCAGCAGGTTTCCACCAATTATTCATATTGCCAAATTTGTCATACAGACTGCCCTGATCATCAAATCCGTGGCTAATTTCATGGCCGATTGTCGCTCCCGTGGCACCGTAGTTGGCGGCATCGTCCGCATCCGGATCAAAATAGGGAGGTTGCAAAATAGCCGCCGGAAAAACGATTTCATTCATTTGCGGATCGTAATAGGCGTTGACGGTCTGCGGGGTCATGGACCATTCGGTGCGATCTACTTCGGCCCCAATACGGCCAATATTGCGCCGGTATTCGAAGGCAGCACCGCGCTTTAGATTCCCGACCAGATCATCCGCCTTGACCACTAATGTGCTGTAATCACGCCACTTGCCGGGATAGCCGATTTTGATACCGTAGTTATCCAGCTTCTCATGTGCACGAACTCTGGTGGGCGGGCTCATCCAGCTTAATTGATCAATACTCCGGGCGTAAACAATCATCAGATTTTTAACCAGGGCATCCATACGGGCCTTACTTTCAGGCGGAAAATATTTTGCGACATAGAGCCGACCGGCTGCCTCACCCAGATTATCGTTGATTGCCTGCACTGCGCGTTTCCAGCGAGGCACCTGCGCTTTTAGCCCTGACAGTTCCTGTTCATGGAAAGCATAGCTGGCCTTAACGAACGAATCAGGCAGCGCCTGAGCGAAGGCGTCCAACAAATGGGCAGTCAAGTAATCACGCCACACCTCTACCGGTGTGGATGTCAATATTTTAGCCAATGCTTTGGCATAAGAAGGTTGTTGCAGAACCATTGTGTTCACGTTGTATTTTACGCCCGCCTCGGACAAAAGTTTTGCCCACGGGAAGCCCTTGGCAAGTTGTGCGAGCCTTTGTCGGTTCAGCTTGTTATAGGTAGCTTTATCGTCACGGTTTCTGGCCTCAGTCCATTGCACTTTCGCCAGTCTGGTTTCCAGATCCAGAATGGCTTGCGCACGTTTGACCGAGTCAACTTGGCCGTCAAGTTCAAACAACCGTGTCAGATACTCCAGATAGGCTTTCCGTGCGTGGGTGAAGCGCACATCTTTGTCAAGGTAATAGTCGCGATTCGGCATACCAAGGCCGGATTGGGAGATGTAAAGCGCATAATGCACCGAGTCTTTGGCATCGGACACCACGCTGAATACCAAGGGACTCTGCACACCGATTTGCTGCAATTTACCAAATTTACCAACTACCGCCTGGATTGATTGAAGTGCGGCGATCTCGGTTAACTCCGGTTCGAGCGGACCCATTCCGAGTTTCTCCACCGTTGCTTCGTCCATATAACTTGCGTAGAAATCGCTCAAGCGTTGCGCATCCACGTCATTCCGATTGTCCAGCATGGCTCGGCTGGAAAGCTCGCGTACCCGCTCCAGGCTTTGCTCATTCAATTCCTCGTCAATTCCCCAACTGGATTTATCGTCAGGAATTGTTGCGGCACGCTGCCATCCACCGTTAGCTGCCATAAACAGGTCATCCTGAAAACGTACGGAGTGGTCGAAATGGCTGACGTCGAGTCCCGATTTGGGCGCAGCGAAAACCACGAGTGGGAAGCATAAAAAAAGACATAGGAGTGAATAGTGTTTCATGTCAGAGTCGGGAAATGTGGATTACAAGGATTGCCCTCTGCTACCTCGCTCAATGCTAATCCCAACCATCTTGCTTCCCCGTATCGCATTCAGCTTCGCAACGCTGATCCTGACCCACGGAGACTTGAAATCATTAATCAATATTTCCGCGATGTGTTCGGCGAGTGCTTCGAGCAGGTTGAAGTGGCGGCTGCCCAGCACGCGCTGGATGTCACGCACTATATCGGCGTAGTTGAGGGCGTCCTTGATGTCGTCGGTTTGACAGGCGCGGCTGTCGGGCAAGGCGATTTCCAGATCGAATTGCAGGGTTTGCGGCACGCGCTTTTCCCATTCGTACACGCCGATGAGTGTGTCGATCTTGAGTTCGCGCAGAAAAATGATGTCCATCGCTGTCGGTAAAGAATGGCGTAAAATTCGCCTTTCGCGCATTTTAAGATATTCCAGATGATGACCCTAGCTTTTGTTGTGTGTGCCTATCTGTTGGGCTCGGTTTCTTTTGCGGTGTTGATGAGCAAGGCATTTGGCCTGGCCGATCCGCGAACTTATGGTTCCGGTAATCCGGGTGCAACCAATGTGTTGCGTAGCGGCAAGAAAGCGGCGGCGGCACTGACTTTGCTCGGCGATGCGGCAAAGGGTTGGCTGGCGGTGTGGCTGGCGCAGAAATTTGCTCCGCACGATGAAAATTTCCTGATGCTGGTTGCTGGGGTGGCACTGGCGGTATTTCTAGGCCACCTGTTTCCAATCTTCCTGCGTTTCAAGGGTGGCAAAGGTGTGGCGACGGCATTGGGGGTGCTACTGGCGTTAAGCGGCTGGCTTGGGTTGACGACATTGGCGACCTGGTTGCTTGTGGCACTGGTTTTTCGCTTGTCTTCGCTGTCGGCTTTGGTAGCTGCGGTGGGTGCTCCCATTTACGCAATGTTGCTGGGATTGCCACTTCAATGGGGGCTGACCTCAGGCATCATGTCGTTGCTGCTGATCTGGCGGCACAAGAGTAATATTCAAAATCTGCTGGCAGGAAAAGAAAGCAGGATCGGCAGCAAAAAGGCTGAGAGTCAGGCCGCAGATAACGGTTAGCGATAGTTGACAGGTCGTAGGCTGGTGGTGAGCATCGCGAACCCCAGCATTTTCCGGATTGCAAAAGCTGGGGTTCGCAAGCTCACCACGAGCCTACAGGAATGAGGTGCTTTGCATTGTTGCGTTCATCTCCTGTAAATCCCAGCGCGGCTTGACGTTGAAAAGGTAATCTTTCTTGCCTTCTTGCTGTTGCAGGCGTAGCGCCCCGGCGAAGGCAATCATCGCGCCGTTGTCGGTGCAGAATTCCAGGTCGGGGTAAAAAACGCGGAAGCCTCGCTGGTCGGCAACCTGGTTGAGTTGCGCGCGCAACTGCCGGTTTGCGCCTACACCTCCTGCGACTACTAGTTGCAGTAGATCCGTCTGCTTGAGTGCGGCGAGCGACTTGTGTACTAGTACGTCGACGATCGCTTCTTGCGTTGCGCGGGCGATGTCGGCCCGTGTTTGTTCATCCAGCCGCTGGTCGTCCAATGTGTGCTGCCGGACCAAGGTGAGAACAGCGGTCTTGAGTCCGCTGAAGCTGAAATCCAGATCGCCGCTGTGCAACATCGGGCGCGGCAGCTTGAAGCGCCCCGGCTGTCCGCGGATGGCCAGCTTGGCCAGTTCCGGTCCGCCGGGATAATTCAACCCCAGCAGTTTGGCACTTTTGTCGAAGGCTTCTCCCGCAGCATCGTCCAACGATTCTCCCAGCAACGTATATTTCCCGACACCATCCACACGCATGAGCTGAGTGTGGCCGCCGGAAACCAATAAGGCAACGAAAGGGAATTCCGGTTTGGGGCTGGACAATAAAGGTGAGAGTAAGTGTCCTTCAAGATGGTGGATGCCGATGGCGGGTATGTTCAATGCGTAAGCCAGAGCACACGCAATGCTGGCACCTACCAACAGTGCGCCGGATAAACCGGGACCCTGCGTATAGGCGATGGCGTTCACCTCCTGCAAGGTGCAATTGGCTTCCTTGGTGACCGCGCGGATTAGTGGCAGGCAGCGCCGGATATGGTCACGCGAAGCGAGTTCCGGGACAACGCCGCCATATTCGCTATGCAGCGCGATTTGTGTATACAGCGCGTGCGCAAGCAAGCCGCGCTCCGTGTGATAGAGCGCGACGCCTGTTTCATCGCATGAAGATTCAATGCCCAAAATTAATTTCACAATTAGGAAGCCTTAAGGGGAACGGTGCGTATTGTACGATTTTGTTGGAGTTCTATTGAATTTGCACAGACCTGCGCAAATATTTAACAAATAAGTCATGAAATTTTAAGAAAAGTATTGACGGTTTTTTATTGGAAGCTATAATGCGCGCCCTCTTGCTGCTTCAGCAGGATGAGCAGGGAAGCGAAGGCTGCAACACTTTAGCTTGAAAATAAAGATTGACGCCGCGAAATCGATCTGTATAATGCGCCCCTCTCGTTGCCTAGGCGACCCAGTTCTTTAAAATTTTACAGACAACCGACGAGTGTGGGTATGTGTGCTTAGGTGTTGAATGTGTGGAATTTATTCTATGCGTTTAACGACTCAAGACACAAGAAGTAACTCACACGAAGT
>CAIQPV010000415.1 GCA_903873725.1 uncultured Nitrosomonadales bacterium | reverse complement strand
CTGGCGCAGTCCGGGTATCCCGGTTACCGGTGCGGTAATGTGCGTGAAATCGAGGTTCAGTTGGGCGCTGTCTACCTGGGCGTGATCCATCTTGACCACGCCTTCATCCTGGTGCACCAGCGACTCTTGAACATCGACCTGTTGCTTGGCGATGGAGTCTTTTGCCAACAAACCACGGTAACGTTCAAGGTCAAGCCTGGCTTCTTCCAGAAGCGCCTGGTCGCGGATCAGTTGGCCTTTAGCCTGATCGAGCAGCACTTGAAAGGGGCGTGGATCGATTTCCGCGAGTACCCCTCCCTCCTTGATCAACTGACCCTCCTGAAAAGGGACGCGCACCAACAGGCCGTCGACGCGTGCCTTGACCGTGGCCGTAGTCCGTGCCGTGACTGTGCCCAGCGCATCGATCTTAACGTCAATGTCGCCGCTCTTTGCCAAGGCTGCCTGAACCGGAAGCGGCTTGCCGTCACCGTTGCCGTGTTTTGCCCCGCCCGGTTTCCCGGCTTGATCGGCAGGCTTGTTGTAAAACCAAAAAGCGGCAATGCCGACAAGCAGCAATCCGGCAATCCAGGGAATTTTCTTTTTCATGCGATAAGGATTTTTTATTATTTATGAATTAAATTAAGCGGTTGGGATTTATGCATCATGCTTTATTTATGCATTATTGTCCATTACTAAGGTTAAAACCACCGGCTATAGCCGGTGGTTGTTTATATCCTTGGGCACTACCCCGGATAGGTCGAAACGGTATTATTGATTAATTTCCGGGGGGCGGAGGTGGTGGTGGATAGTAAGATGGCGGCGGCGCCGGTGGTGCAGGCGGTTGAGCGTAAATTACCTGGGGACGATAAGCGGACGCCTGGGGGAGCTGGTTCCCTTTCGCGTACATGCATTGCTCATAAGCAATATCATACCGGCGCTGAGTTTCGCGCTCACTATAACGCGCTTCACCCGAACCCATAGTTGCGCCACCTAACATTCCAATGGCAGCCCCCGAACCGGCACCACTGTGATTCCCGCCTCCAAGCACGCCGGCAACCGCGCCAATTGCCGTGCCAATTGCAATACTCTTTATCTCGCTGTCCGTTGCGGCCTGACTGGACGATGTTCCGATGGACTGTTGCGCAAATAGCCTGCACTCGCGGTCTTCGGCGGCAAACAGATCGAATGCTTTCCCCGGGGCAGGCATTACGGCAACACTGGGACCATTGGGAACGCTTGCGCACCCCGCAAGAATGCCAAGAAATGCAACTGCAATAATTGGATAACGCATAACTACCACCTCATAAGCTGTGAGAAAGAAAAAACTGCAACCTGACATGCATACAAATTATACATGGCAATGCTAATGCGGCGCTGCCTGGGGGGGTTGTGCCGCAACAGGTCGCCATCCCTCCGGACAACTTGGTACATACGGATAATAACCCTTTGCCGAATTACAGTAGTACCACGTCTGGGCAGGCTGCTGAGCCGGGGCAGGGGTTTGTGGTGCAACTACCACGGGAGCCTGTGGTGCGACCACTACCGGGGGCTGCTGGTTTACAACCACGACCGGAGGCGTGTAGGGATCGGGAATTTCCGCAATCCGGGCAGGATAAAAATACCATAAACCTCCGGCAATCCACCACCATCCCAGTTGTCCCTCATGGCGGCGATGAATCCAATGTCCACCGCGCCAGATTTCGAGATCATGCTCATGAAATCTGTGAATTTCACGGCCTTCAAAATGTCTTCCCATTTCCCTGTGTTCCTCGGCAAAAACCGGCAGTGAAGTCATCACCAGGGTTCCAACCATTATTCCGGCAATAATTTTTTTCATCATATCTTCCTTTGGTTAACGGGAACTAGCCTTGCCGGTTCCCTGAATGCGGACAACCTGCCTGATTCAGGCATGCATAATTACATCCCGGATAGGTCTGCGTAACACTATCCGGCCTATTCGACATAAAACTGAATGGGCAGTTCATCTGTCAGAATCGCAATATCCTCGTCACTGGTGTCGTTATCCATGGTCTGTTGCATAAAAGTGACGCTGCTGAGCAGGCTGGCGGCAAGCAGCAAGACGCCAATCCAGTAATAGCTCCTGTGGAGATGCGCCGACGGATGCCTGATTATATGCCCGCCGGCCCAGGCGAACAACGGCACGGTCGCGCTACGAGTTTCATGGCGGTTCAAGGCCAGCATGCGTGCATCGCGCAATTGGGCGACTATCGGTTGATCAAGTTGCGCAAGAGAACGATTGAGCAACTGCTTGATCATGTCAGGATTCCAGTTCTTGTTCATGGTGCGGCATCCCGTTACTGTTTTTCACCAACCCATTAAACCCGTTAAAATTCCAAAGAGCCTCTGTCAGGGAGCTTTGTTATGGTCATCATGGCGGCCTTCTTTGTCAGAATCCATATGATGATTCCATTCATGGCCTTCGCGGTTCCATCCGTTATGCTCATGCAGAAAACGATGCGAGGCCTGGTTGAGGATTTTTCGTTGGTCTTCTGTAAGCACCTTTTGCAATCTGGCGGTTGAGTCGGCGATCCCGGTCAATTTCCTGGCGAATTCAGTCGCCCTGTCTGCCCGGTAGCGCGCGACAGTTGCCGCATCCGCATCATCGCCGGGGTTTTTCAGGCTCTGTTCCACCAGCGGCTCTACCGACTTTGCAAAGTCTTCCCAAGCGGCTTGTTGCGAAGATTTAATTTCCAGTCGCTCTGCCAGTTTATCCAGTCTGGCCTTCATATGTTCATGTTTTTTTTCGGGGCTTATCTGCATTTGGTCGCAATGATCTCCCGGGCCGGCCATGGCAATCGAATGGAAAGTGGCAATCAGGAGTGCCACAATTGCAATAGTGGGTAGAATCAATTTGCCGGGTTTGATATTCATTTCATTCACCGTGAAGTTAAGATTAAGTTTCTGTCGTTTAGTTTCGCCCGGCTATCAATATTGCTGCTTACCGGCACTGCCCAATATCATTCAAGCGATTTATTGGGGGGAACGCGATTGGCAATTTAATCCAGCCAGGTAACTACAGTATGTCCACTTTGTAAGGACAAAACATTTGTAGTAAGTTTTTTGATACAAACCCGATAACCTTGGGTCAATGATGCACAACTCTCCGGAACTTTCTTGATCATGGCGGAAAACTCGAAAAATATTATGGTCAATCGGGATGTTTTTCTCGGCGTGGCCTTTGCGCTTCTCGCTGCGATCGGTTTTTCGGCCAAAGCCATCCTGGTCAAGCTGGCCTACCTCGACAGCGTGGATGCAGTGACGCTGCTGGCGTTACGCATGGCGTTTTCGGCGCCGTTCTTTATCGGCGTCGCGTTGTGGACCAAACGTCAACATGCCGAACCGCTCAACAAACATGACCGGATACTGGTACTGGCGCTGGGCTTGATCGGTTATTACCTCTCCAGCTTTCTGGATTTTCTCGGGCTGCAATATATCTCAGCCGGGCTGGAGCGGCTGATTTTGTTTCTCTATCCGACGATGACGGTGATCCTGTCGGCACTGGTGTATAAGCGCGCCATCGGCAGAAAAGTTCTCGCCGCGATGGCGTTGTGCTATGCCGGTATCGTGCTGGTGTTTCTGCACGACATGGGGATGAAGCAGGACAGTAGCTCCATATTGGGCGCGTCACTGGTGTTCGCCAGCACCCTGTCCTACTCGCTTTATCTGGTGGGCGCGGGGCATGCCATCGCGCGCATCGGGGCGGCGCGTTTTACCGCCTATGCGATGGTGGTGGCGAGCGTGGCCAGTCTGTTGCAGTTCGGTGTAACACATCCGTTGAGTGCGCTCAGTTTGCCCGTGCGCGTGTATGAACTGGCCATCGCCATGGCGATCGTCTCCACGGTATTGCCGGTATTCCTGTTGTCCCACGCCATTCGCCACATCGGTTCCGGCAGTGCATCGCTGATCGGCACTATCGGGCCGATCAGTACCATCTACATGGCTTATGTGTTCTTGCACGAACATATATCGCTGTTGCAAATTGTCGGATCGTCGCTGGTGTTGATGGGGGTGCTCATCATCAGCGCCAGCAGCAAGAGCGAGGAAAAATGACGCCCGCCATGCAGTGAAATAATACTGTTCAGGAAGTCATGACAAGTGATATCGATTCTCGTAACAGGCAAGCTGGCGTAAAATGCGCGCTTCTTGTTTTCAGTTTGAGCTTATGACCATACGTACTCGTTTTGCTCCCAGTCCTACGGGTTATCTGCATATCGGCGGTGCCCGCACCGCGCTGTTTTCCTGGGCATATGCCCGCAAGCATGGGGGAACCTTTATCCTGCGCATCGAAGATACCGATGTGGAACGTTCCACGCACGAAGCGGTGCAGGCCATTCTGGATGGCATGGCATGGCTCAATCTGGAGTATGACGAGGGTCCTTTCTATCAGATGCAGCGCATGGAACGCTACAAGACGGTGATTCAACAGATGCTGGATGAGGGCACAGCTTATTATTGTTATACCTCTCCCGCAGAACTGGAGGAAATGCGCGAGTCGCAACGTGCGCGCGGCGAAAAGCCTCGTTACGACGGTCGCTGGCGCCCGGAACCCGGCAAGGCGCTGCCCGATGCTCCAGCCGGTGTTGCGCCGGTGGTGCGCTTCAAGAATCCCGTCCGGGGTTCGGTGATCTGGAAGGATTTGGTGAAGGGCCATATCGAATTCAACAACGGTGAACTGGATGATCTCGTTATTGCCCGCGCCGATGGCACGCCCACTTACAATTTCTGCGTGGTGGTGGATGACTGGGATATGGGCATCACACACGTAATACGCGGCGACGATCACGTCAACAACACTCCGCGCCAGATCAACATACTCAAGGCACTGGGCGCGACGGTGCCGCAGTACGCGCACTTGTCCATGATTCTCGGCGACGACGGTACCAAGCTTTCCAAACGCCACGGCGCCGTCAGCGTAATGCAATACGATGAAGACGGTTACCTGCCGGAGGCGGTAATCAATTATCTGGCGCGTCTGGGATGGTCGCACGGCGACGAGGAAATTTTTTCGGTGGAACAGTTCTGCTCATGGTTCGATCTTGACCACATCACGCCGTCCGCAGCGCAGTTCAATACCGAGAAATTGAATTGGGTCAACCAGCATTACTTGAAGCAAGCCGACAATGCACGTCTGGCCGCACTGGTGCGCCCGCGTCTGCAAGCGCGTGGCGTAACGGCAAGCGATGTGCCGGCGCTGGAATCCATCGTGGCGCTTTACAAAGAGCGTGTGGCAACGCTCAATGAACTGGCCGATGCCGCCGAAGTATTCTATATTGACCTGCATCCCGCAAAAGAATTGCTGGATGCACAACTCTCAGCCGAAGCGATACCCGCCCTGCGTGAATTGACGGAACGTTTCAAGGAAGTAACGTGGGAAGCTTCCGCAGTCAGCGCAGCTATCAAGGAAATTATCGGCAAGCACGGTTTGAAAATGCCCAAGCTGGCAATGCCGTTGCGCGTGATGCTGGTCGGGCAAACGCATACTCCTTCGGTAGATGCAGTCGTGACGCTGTTCCCGCGCGAAACCGTATTGATGCGCATAGCCCGGAATCTCGATCCCCGGTAACTTTGCTTTACAAGGGGAGGTTCGATCATTATAATGCGCCCTCTTTTTGGGGGTATAGCTCAGCTGGGAGAGCGCTTGCATGGCATGCAAGAGGTCAGCGGTTCGATCCCGCTTATCTCCACCAATTACACTTCCAGCACAGTCCAGTAACATCCACGAAACCCGCACAGTTAATAGCTTTGCGGGTTTTTTGTGTCCAATTACTTACGTCCTACTCCGTCCGACTGAATCTTACCATAACTGGGGGCATAAAGTAGGCAGTTGTGCCCCCGTTGTGATTTCGATGCCCCCAATTAATAGCGGTTACCCCGCCTATCGACCAAATATACCGTCTTTGGTTAGCGTTGGCGATTTTCAACAATCAATAATCACGGGCCTCAAATAAATAGCGCTAAGCCGCCGGGACAATACAGTATTAATTCATAGCCCATTAGACATATATTCATTTCATTGAAATTGGAGTAGATTTATCATGACGAATTTTATTTTGAAGTGCAATTTTGATCCTAATCGTAATCTTGAATCGGGCAACGGCAAACGGAATTGGTATAGCCGTTTTTGTTGTCGGATGTGTACTCGGTAGATAACAAGTCTATGTGATTTTGTACTTAAAACGCTATACCTGTAATTGTTAAGTGCTCCGCGTCACCCTTCATGCGGAAATTGCAAAGGAAAAATCATGAAACATATAGTTGCAGCAATCGTTGTATTAGGTCTTATATTCGTATCAGCAGGTGCAATAGCTGGAAACTGTCGGCAGAGTGGAAATGCCGTTTATTGTGATGACGGTACTTCATACCGCCAAAGCGGGAATACTGTGTATGGCTCGGACGGTTCAACTTATCGCCAAAGTGGCAACACTACTTACGGTTCAGATGGTACGGGGTGTTGTTCCCCCGATTTTTCGTCTCCCGGGTGATCCAATATACATAAGTCATTTTATAAACTATAATGTTAAACATTATCTTATATCGAGAGTTGCTAAATCATGCTTAATCTCATCGCACCGAATAGTCTTAAAGACCTGGTCGACGCAAATGCCATCCGGCAAGCCACTGTTGTGGCCGACAAGGATGTTTTCAAAATCACAGTAAAATACGGCATGGTTGAGCGGATCGTGTCAGTGCGCACTCGAGAAGGACAGATAAAAGAGCGTGTATTTACGTCGCTCGATGCAGTTGCCCGCTTCATGCGGGAAAAGGTGCATCTTGCACAATACGAGGTCAATGCCGCGAATTTTCAGCCAATATCGAAAAGAAACAAGCGCCCGGACACTTCGATACGGTTAAAAGAAGCTCATGCTGCGCTTTCTCGTAGTGACTGGCTGCAGCAAAAAGTGCAAGCATCCCGTGCGGGATTGGCAGATGGCAGCAATAAGCTTATAGCACCGGCTGATTGGGACAAGATTCGTGCAGAGAAAAAGGCGAAGCGTGATGCCATATGAAACAGGTCATACGAGCACAGTCTTACCGTGACGACCTCGATGATATCGAGGCGTATATTGCACAGAAGAATCCTCAAGCCGGTGCGAACATGTGGCTGCACATCGATGACCAGGTTGAACAATTGGCCTCCCCACTTTTTACATGCCGACCAGGTATCGTGGCTGGCACCCTTGAATTGGTGGCGCACCGTAATTACATCGTGATTCTTGAAGAAGATGAAACGACAATAACCGCGTTAAACGTGGTTCATGCGCGGAAGAAATACCCATAGAGAGTGAGAAGAAAATGGTATACGATGGCTGCAATGAGATGTAAAGAAGACTTTCAGTATGTGGAGGGGGAGGCGCGGCGCGTGATTCCTTAATTTACACTTTTTCTGGCGACATTCATGTCCTGCTCGGCTTGTTGTTTAGCCTGTTCCAGCGACATACCCGATTGCACTGCCAGTACCGCTTTGGCTAACCGTTTGTCGGATTCCAGGATATGGGATGACAGCCAATGAGTCAGAAATATCAGAACATTTTCGAGCACTTCGCCCAACGGCTTGCTGTTTTCTTCATTTTCAAGTTTGATTATTATGGATACAAAGCTATTGTGTTCCAATTCG
>CAIQPV010000414.1 GCA_903873725.1 uncultured Nitrosomonadales bacterium | reverse complement strand
GCTATGCCATTTCGCACGACATGCGGCAACCCTTGCGCATGATCAGCAGCTATCTGCAATTGATGCAAAAAAGTCTGGGTGAAAAGCTCGACCAGAACAATCGCGAATTTTTCAAATTTGCGGTTGATGGCGCGCAAAGACTTGATCAGATGCTGGTCGGCCTGCTGGAATATTCCCGGGTAGGAAGAAAAAATGATCCATTCCACTGGGTGGAAAGCCGTGACTTGCTGGATGAGGCGATTCTTTTCCTCGGCCCGGTGATTGCCGAAGCTCAGGCAGACCTTCAGATTGATGGAGAATGGCCGCGAGTATGGGTTAGCCGGGATGAGATAATGCGCCTGATGCAAAATCTGATCGGCAACGCAGTCAAGTACAGAACTGCTGGACGCACCCCACAAATTCATATTGCCAGCAAAATGACTGGCAATAAATGGCAAGTATCCGTGTCGGACAACGGCATCGGAATTGATCCCAACCAGACTGGGCGGCTATTCCAGGTGTTTCAGCGCCTTCAATCGCACGCCAGTTACGAGGGGAGTGGTATTGGACTGGCTCTTTCCCGAAGAATTGTCGAACATCACGGCGGGCGCATCTGGGCCGAATCGACCGGCGAAAATCAGGGCAGTACGTTTAGTTTTGAACTCTCACAGGAGCACAAGGCATGAATTCATCAGACATCAGCGAACTGGGAAGTTCGGTTGAACAGGCCGAACAAAGACGCTGGGAATCTTCTTTGCAGGAAGCGGAAGATAATTTTCGTATCATTGCAGATGCCGCACCGGTGCTGATCTGGCGTGCCGGACTCGACACACTATGCTACTGGTTCAACAAGGTGTGGCTGGATTTCACCGGACGCACGATGGAGCAGGAGATGGGCAACGGCTGGGCGGAGGGCGTACATCCGGATGACTTCCAGAACTGTCTGAATATTTATGTTTCCCAATTCGATGCCCGTCAGTCGTTCCGCATGGAATATCGCATCAAGCGATACGACGGTGAATATCGCTGGATACTCGACAATGGCGTGCCGATCCATGACGCAAAGGGTACTTTCATCGGCTATATTGGTTCCTGTATCGACGTTACCGATTTTAAAATTTCTGAAAATCGGCTCAAACACAGTAATGCAGATTTGCAGCGCTTTGCAGAGGTGACTGCACATCATCTGCAGGAACCCGCGCGGCGCATTGCGACTTTTGCAAAACGGCTGTCCTCCCAATTAGCCGGACAAATACAGAATCCGGAAACTTTGAAGTCACTGGATTTCATCGAAACACAATCGGGCCGTTTACAAGAAATGTTAAGCGACGTTGAAAGTTACCTTGCCGCAGACCAGCCGCGAGGTTCGGTTCAGTCAATTGATGTCAACAAAAAACTGGCTGATTTGGAGAAAATTCTGGAGCCGCGCCTGCAAGCCGCTCATGCAGAATTGCGATGGAGTAAGCTACCGGAGGTATTGCTGGATGAGCCGCGCCTCAACGAAGTGATCAACCAAACTATCGACAATGCGTTGAAGCACGCACATTCTGACCGTCCACCGGTCATCACGGTCAGCGGCGAGAGTTTAGGCAACAGAGTCCGCTACCGCTTCAGTGATAACGGGGCGGGTATTGAAGAACAATATCGCGAGCGTGTATTTCGCGTGTTCGAACGCCTCTCTGTAAACAATACGGGAACCGGAGTCGGTTTGGCTATCTTGCGGCGAATTGCTGAAAGTACGGGTGGCAAAGTATGGATCGAGGAAGCACCAGGGGGAGGTTGCTGCGTAGTGGTTGATTTACCTTCGGGAAAAATAATATGAGCGATATTGCACGGCGGTTTACCATTTTGCTGGCTGAAGATGAGCCTGCAGACACTTATTTGGTCAAAGCCGCACTGACTGAAAACAACATTCAGGCTGACCTGCACTGCGTTGTCGATGGGCGTGAAGCTTTTGAATTTCTGCTCCGACAAGGTGCTCGTTTTTCCCAATCTCCACGGCCCGATCTCATTCTGCTTGATCTCAACATGCCGCGCATGGATGGTCGCGAGTTTCTCGCCGCGATTAAACAGGATGAATCCTTGCGTGATATACCGGTTGTGGTATTGACCACTTCGAGTGTGCAACGCGATGTGCTGGTTTCCTATGATCTTGGGGCGGCAGGATTTATTACCAAGCCGGTCGATGTGCATCAATTTTTCGAAGTGATT
>CAIQPV010000413.1 GCA_903873725.1 uncultured Nitrosomonadales bacterium | reverse complement strand
TGCTATTACACGGATTTCCGTAGGATGTGGTGAGCTTGCGAACCGCATCAATCTCGAACGATGCGGTTCCTCCGTCACCGCATCCTACGCGTGCTCATGGAAATAATATGAATTGTCCCATCAAATTCGACATGCACGATGCGACAGTATCGCGGAGTAAACCATCCGGCGCAATGCCCGTTGGTTATTGACGCCCTACGTAAGTTCAACTCGCGCAAGCCAAAATGTAGGGTGTCAATATCCCCGCAAGGGGGAGGCCGGGGGTACCCGGCGGCTTTGCCGCCACCCATACGCACAGCGAAGCGCATTGCACCGGATGTTTTGATTCGGCGAATTTCCGATTGCGCCTTACGCGGGTTCGTTTCGGTGAGTGTGTTAATGCAAGACCTCGCGCTTTTAATAGATGGGAGTGAATTTTTTGTTGTCAATAACTCCACCTCCCAATATATGACAGGCAGCTCTCGTGTTTTCAATTTGAATATCTATTTCCTCTTTTATTTTTAAGTTTTTCGTTTCTTGGTTCAAGGTTAGCATTTGAAGCTTGTTTGCTTCACAAATGTTTGATACCGAATCTTTGAAATTTTTAATAAATTTTGCTGTGAGTGATTTATTTTTTTATTTCTCTACGTTGTTAAGCATAAGCAGGAAGCTTGACAACGCGTCAAGCTCATATTCAACACTCAGTTCGTTTAAATTAATGTTTGATAACGTTAACGCATCCGTGAACATTGGATTTCTCGGAATTCCTATATCATCAAGTAGCTTATTCCGCTTGTTGATTTCAGCTTCTATTTTATTCTTTTGTGCCAGAATTAGCGTTACATCATAATCAGCAAAAGCAAAAACAGGCATGGTGATTAGGAATGCGAATAACAGGGCAGCTTTCATCAATTATCTCCTTATAAATGGCCTAACCTAAATTAGGCGACACAAGAAAAACCAGTTTACCCCGCCTTCACCGCTATCTTCCCAATCTTCCCTCGCCACTCCTTCGGCCCGGTCTCATGCACCGATGTCCCGTTGCTGTCCACCGCCACGGTCACCGGCATGTCCTGCACGGTGAATTCGTAGATGGCTTCCATGCCGAGTTCGGCGAAGGCCAGCACTTTCGATGCCTTGATCGCCTTGGACACGAGGTAGGCCGCGCCGCCCACGGCCATGAGGTACACGGCCTTGTGGCGTTTGATGGCTGCGATGGCTTCGGGGCCGCGCTCGGATTTGCCGACCATGCCGATCAATCCTGTCTGCGCCAGCATCATCTCGGTGAATTTGTCCATGCGCGTGGCGGTGGTGGGGCCGGCGGGGCCGACTACTTCGTCGCGCACAGGATCGACCGGGCCGACGTAGTAGATGAAGCGCCCGCTGAAACCCACCGGCAGTTTTTCACCTTTGGCCAGCATGTCGGCGATGCGCTTGTGCGCGGCGTCGCGGCCGGTGAGAAGCTTGCCGGAAAGCAACAGCGTCTCGCCCGGTTTCCAGCTTGCGATTTCGTCGCGAGTGATGGTGTCTAGGTTGACGCGGCGCGATTCGGCGGAAGCTTTCCATTCGATCTTCGGCCAATCATCCAACGAGGGCGGCGTCAGCACAGCGGGGCCGCCGCCGTCGAGCGTGAAATGAATGTGGCGCGTGGCGGCGCAGTTGGGGATGATGGCGACTGGCAGGCTGGCGGCGTGCGTGGGGTAGTCCCTGATTTTTACGTCGACAACAGTAGTGAGCCCACCCAGTCCCTGCGCACCTATGCCCAACGCGTTGATCTTCTCGAACAGTTCCAGCCTCAGTTCTTCGATGCGGTTCGTCGCACCTCGTGCCTGCAGTTCGTGCATATCCACCGGTTCCATCAGCGATTCCTTGGCGAGCAGCATGGCTTTTTCCGCCGTGCCGCCGATGCCGATGCCGAGTATGCCTGGCGGGCACCAGCCTGCGCCCATCTTGGGTACGGTCTCCAGCACCCAGTCAACAATACTGTCGGAGGGATTCAGCGCAGCGAACTTGGATTTGTTCTCCGAACCGCCGCCCTTGGCTGCGAGGATGACCTCGACTTCGTTGCCCGGGACGATTTCGTAATTGATCACGGCGGGCGTGTTGTCCTTCGTGTTTTTGCGCGCACCGGCAGGATCGGCGAGTATCGAGGCGCGCAGCATGTTGTCCGGGTTCAGGTAAGCGCGGCGCACGCCTTCGTTGATCATGTCGGAAACACTCATCTTTGCATCATCCCAGCGCACGTCCATGCCCACCTTGACGAAGGCCGACACGATACCGGTGTCCTGGCAGATCGGCCTGTGCCCCTGCGCGCTCATGCGCGAGTTGGTGAGAATCTGCGCGATGGCATCACGCGCGGCAGGCGACTGCTCGCGCTCGTAAGCACGGCCCAAGGCCTGAATGTAGTCGAGCGGATGGTAGTAGGAGATAAATTGCAACGCGTCGGCGACGCTGTCGATCAAATCTTGCTGGTGGATAGTGGTCATGGCGCGAATGAAAATAATTAGTTGGGAAGTAATTATGGGAGGCAATGCGTTGCGCGTCAATTTTGAGCTTGAGACTAATGTCCCATTGAGCTTTTATAACTTATCAATTAATATCCGGGAATGCTTGCCAAGTCATATAATAATAAAAATTCCCGACCTTTTTTGTTTGGTAACCGGTGATTTCCCGATTGCGGGTTACGGAACAGATTTGTTATTGTTTTCTGCGTATGATTGGCTTATGGAAACCTTGTGTTCAAGGTTCCTCGAACAAGGAGATAAGCCTGCCAGGGATCAAGAAATGGCTGCCGCAACCGAAAAGTTCGGAGGTAAAGCCGGGGTTGTAGTTCATTCCGGAGTAGAAAAGGATTATCGTAAAATTGCAGCAATAATTGGGGGGAGCAGACTTGAATAAAAATGACCTGATCATCCGCATCGGCGGTGAAGGTGGCGAAGGTATCATTTCCGTCGGCGACATGATTACGCAGGCTTGTGCGCGTGCCGGGCTTGATGTTTACACTTTCAAGACTTTCCCGGCAGAAATCAAGGGCGGCTACGCCATGTATCAAGTACGCGCCAGCACCGAACCGGTGTATAACCAGGGGGATATTTTTGATGTCCTGTGCGTGTTCAACGGCGAAGCATACGAACTGAATAAAGCGCGTCTCAAACCCGGCAATGCTTTTGTTTACGACAGCCCGGGGGATTTCGAACCGGTGATTCCGGAAGGCGTGTTCGCCTATCCGATCCCGATGACCAAAACGGCGAAGGAATTGAACAATCCGCGCGCCAAGAACATGGTTGCAATGGGAGCATTGTCTATCCTGTTTAATATTCCCGAGGCTGCTTTGCGCGAGGTGATTGATACCAAGTTCAAGCGCCGTGGTGATGCCGTGGTACAGGGCAACTTGACTGCGTTCGAGCGTGGTCGCGAACTGGCCTTGGCATTGAAGAAAACTGATCCATGGATCATCGGTACACCTAAAGAATCCAAGCGCGATGTCATCGTCATGTCGGGCAACAATGCCATCGGTCTCGGTGCGCTGATCGCGGGACTGGAATTTTTTGCCGCCTACCCCATTACTCCCGCCACCGAAATCGCCATCTACGTGTCCAAACATTTGCCCAAGCGGGGCGGCACGCTGATTCAGGCCGAGGACGAGATTGCTGCAATCTCCCAGGTACTGGGTGCTTCTTATGCAGGCAAGAAATCAATGACCTCCACCTCGGGACCGGGACTTTCGCTGATGAGCGAAATGCTCGGTATGGCGTTCATGAGTGAAACCCCGTGCGTGGTAGCGGATGTGCAACGCGGTGGCCCCTCTACCGGTTTGCCAACCAAACATGAGCAGTCGGATCTATTTCTCGCGGTGCATGGTGCGCACGGTGATTCGGGGCGCATTGTCCTGTCTGTGGAAAATGTGCACGATTGCATCGGCCTGACAGTCACAGCGTTTAATCTGGCAGAAAAGTATCAATGTCCGGTCATTCTGCTGTCCGACGGTTCGTTGGCTTTCTCGACGCAAAGCGTGCCCTATCCGAATCCGGACGACTACCCTACCGTGGATCGCCTGCGCTGGGATGGTCAAGGCGAATACCATCGCTACGAATTGACCGAAAGCGGTATTTCTCCCATGGCCGATCCGGGTACGCCCAATGGCATGCATATAGCCACCGGCCTCGAACACAATCCGGCGGGCATGCCCAGCTACACCGGGGAAAATCATGAGATCATGCAGGGCAAACGTTTCCGCAAGCTCAACACGGTAGTCAACGACATGCCCCCCGCTGAAGTGGACGGAGAGGGGGCGGCCGATGTCGGCGTAATCGCCTGGGGCAGCACCATAGGTGTAGTACGCGAGGCATTGCAGCGCCTGCGCGCCGAAGGCATCAAGGTCAAGGGTTTCTATCCGAAACTTCTGAATCCCCTGCCGGTACAACAGTTTGAGGATTTTGGAGCGACATGTAAACGTATTGTGTTGCCCGAGGTTAATTTTCAGGGCCAACTGGCTCATTTTGTGCGCGCCGAGACCACTTTGCGCCCCGTGTCCTACACCATTTGCAGCGGGATGCCGTTTACGCCCGAAATGATTGTTAACCGAGTAAAGGAGATGCTGGCATGAACGCACCCGTTGAGCTTAAAGAACGCTTTCACCAAGTCGAACTTGAACCCAAGGATTATCGCGATGGTGTCGCCTCCTTCTGGTGCCCCGGGTGCGGCCATAACGGCGTGCTGACATCGCTGTTGCGCGCACTTTCCGAAATCGGTGTTGACCCGCAAAATCTGGTAAGTATTTCCGGTATCGGCTGCTCCTCGCGCCTGCCCTATTTCGTCCGCTCCTACAAGATGCACACCCTGCACGGACGTGCGGGTCCGGTAGCGACCGGAGCGCAGCTTGCGCGTCCGGACCTCGCCGTGGTGGTTACCGGAGGTGACGGAGACGGTTTTTCTATCGGTGGCGGACACATGCCGCACATGGCGCGCAAGAACGTCAACATGACTTACATCCTGATGGACAACCACGTTTATGGTTTGACCAAGGGGCAGGCCTCGCCCACTTCCCAGAGGGTCATGAAGGCCGCCACCACACCTTACGGCGGATTGGAAGAGCCTCTGGATCCGATACTCTACATGCTGACTTATGGCGCCACTTTTGTCGGGCAGGCCTTTGCAGGCAATGTCAAGCTGGCATCACAACTGATCAAGGAAGGCATGGAGCACAAGGGCTTTGCCTTCATCAACCTGCTATCTCATTGTCCGTCCTTCAACGAAATCGACACCGCCAAGACATTCAAGAGCTCCTGCGAGCAGTTGGATGTCGGCCATGATGTGACAGACGTCAGTGTCGCCATCCAGGTGGTTCAACAGGCTAAAAAGGATGGGCGCATGCCTACCGGGCTGCTTTACAAGGTTCAGCGTCCCACTCTGGATGAACGCATGGCCGAGCTGGTGCAGCGTGTCGGCGGACACAAGGATTACGATCTGCGCAAGGTTATAGACCTGGCGCGTCCATGACAATTAAAAACTCCCCGGCAGAGATGGCTGACGAGAGTCGGCCTGTTGCCCTGACCATCAATGGTCTTGCCGTCAGCGCACAGGAGGGCATGACTGTGGTTGAAGCGGCATGGCACGGTGGCGTGCCAAGGCTGACCGGGGTCGGTTGCATGGAAGGTGTATGCGGTTCCTGCCGCATTATGCTGCGGCGCGGCGATATCGTTTCTGTAGGCCTCGCCTGCCAGACCTTTGTCGAGAATGGCGCCGAGGTTATTTTTCTGCCGCCCGCATCAGCTCCCAGGCATCATTATGAGCTCAGCGATTTCAAGGACGGATGGGACATCCACGCTCGTTTTCAGGATATCTTTCCCGAGGCGGCGCGTTGCCGGCATTGTCATGGCTGCAACGTATCCTGTCCCAAGGGAATTTCAGTCGAGGAAGGCGTCATGCAGGCTTCTGCCGGACGTTTCCGCGATGCGGGGGAAATATTTTTTGAGTGCGTCATGTGTGAATTGTGCGATGGCGCTTGTCCGGAGCTGATCGCCCCGGCACATGTGGGCCTTTTCAGTCGCCGCGTGACTGCACATTTCCACCTGCGCCCCCCCAATCTGATCCACCGGCTTGAAGAGTTGCGCCAGGATAAACTCGATAAGTCAGTAAGTTATATAGATGACGGCGATGACTAAGGGCATCTATTTTACCGAAGCGCTGGCACGCTATCGTGCAGATTCCGAGCTTGGTCCGTTACCTGAGCCGGTAGATGTTTACGCACTTCTCAACGCCTACCATCCGGATTATCTACGCGATAGTTTGGTCAAATTAGCGGTGGGGGCGAACGCGGGCGACAGTTGCCAGCGTGAATTGGCCGAACTTCTGCAAGCCGAAGCCTTCATTGATGAGGCTGATCTGGCCGGCACCCCGGTGACTGATATTGACGTGCTGGTGATCGGCGGTGGAGGCGCGGGCTGCGCGGCAGCGCTGATGGCGGCTGAGAAAGGCGCGCGCGTGCTGCTTGCCACCAAGCTGCGCCTCGGGGACAGCAATACGGTTATGGCCGAAGGCGGCATTCAGGCTGCCATCGAACCGGACGATTCTATCCAGCAGCATATTCAGGACACGTTGCGCGGGGGACACCATGCAGGCGACCCGGCACTGGTATCCATCATGGCGGCAGACGGACCGGAAGTGCTGCGCTGGCTCATCCAGCAAGGCATGCAGTTCGAACAGACAACCGGAGGCGACCTGCACACGCGGCGCGCGGGCGGCTTGAGCACCCCGCGCCTGGTGCATTGCCGCGACTACACCGGCCTGGAAATGATGCGCGTATTGCGCGAAGCGGTCATCCAGCACCGCAGCATAGAAGTTTGGGAGCAGAGTCCCGCCGTCGAGTTGTTGTCCAACGAAACCGGACAGAAATGCGTAGGCGCCGTGCTCACTTCGTTGCTTGACGGCCGCTTGCGCATTGTCCGCACACGTTCCGTCATCCTTGCGACAGGCGGGCTGGGACGGCTCCATCTGAACGGTTTTCCGACCTCCAACCATTTGGGGGCGACAGGCGACGGACTGGTGCTGGCGTATCGCATCGGGGCCCAGCTTCGCGAGCTCGATTCTTTCCAGTACCACCCTACGGGTCTGCTGCATCCCGCGCACTTGTCGGGCAAGTTGGTGACCGAAGGTGTGCGTGCGGCGGGCACCTTGCTGGTGAACGCTCTCGGCAACCGCTTCATCGACGAGTTGCAGCCGCGCGACGTGGTTTGCGCCGCCATTCTGCGCGAATGCAGCGAAGGGCGCGGCATTCGCGTTGACGACGGACGCGTGGGTGTATGGTTGGACACACCGCGACTTGAGCGCGCCCGGCCGGGCCTTCTGGAAAAACAATTTCCCAACCTGATGACGCGCACAAAAATTGCCGGTGTAGACCCCCGCAAACAACCCTTGCTGACCCATCCGACCCTGCACTACCAGAACGGTGGCGTGGTCATTGATGTCAACGGTGCCACTACGGTGCCGGGCCTGTATGCGGTGGGTGAAGTGGCTGGCGGTATCCACGGGCGCAACCGCCTGATGGGCAACGCATTGCTTGACATCATCAGCTTCGGCCGTCGCGCCGGCGCCGCAGCTACCGCCAATCGCGACCGTGGCCCCAAGAAGGTCACTCTTGAACATGTGAACCGGTTGCGCCGCGCATTGACTATTGCCGGCATGCCCATGACGCTCCGCTCGCCCCAGGTCTTGCCTGATTATGCAACCGGAGGCGCATGGAATCGCTGACCGAAAAAATGCCCCTGACTGAACCGCCCCAGGTGCTGCTCCATCCAAACCAGCGTGTTGGAGCAGACATGGTTCGCTGGCGCAAGGCCGGTGGCGGCAAAGCACTGGTTCGTGCCGTGCAGGATCCCGCTTTCGTGCGTGAACAAATTCGTGTTTCGGATTTGCGCGGTCTGGGAGGAAGCGGTTTTCCGGTGTGGCGCAAGTGGGAAGCCGCTCTTGACGAATTGCCCAAGCCGGACAAATATCTGGTGGTCAACGGCAACGAGGACGAACCCGGTACCTTCAAAGATCGTCTGCTGCTGGAACAAACACCGCACCAGGTAATAGAAGGTGCGGTGGTGGCAGCATTGTCGATTGGCGCCAACCGCATCGTGTTCTACATCAATCCCGATATCAAGCGTCCGCTGGTGGCATTGAGAGCAGCGCTTGATCAATGGCAAAGCTCCGATCTGCTGGAACTGGCATCTACCGCACTTGGCAAGCCGCTGGGACTTGTTCTATGTCCCGGCTCCGGACATTATATCGGTGGTGAAGAAACGGCGGCAATGGCATGGATTGAAGGAGGATTTCCTTTTCCGCGCGGCAAACCGCCCTATCCGGCCCAGGCGGGCGTGCATGGCAACCCGACCGTAATCAATAATGTCGAAACGCTGGCTCATGTTTCACACATTGTCAGAAATGGCGGTGCCTGGTTCAAGTCGCTTGGCAGAGGTGCGGGGGCGGGAACCAAGTTGTATTCCTTGAGCGGGGATGTGCTTCATCCGGGAGTGTTTGAATTGCCCATGGGCACGTCCCTGCGCGAACTTATCTTTGTGCACGGGGGAGGCCTGCTGTCGGGAAAGCCGCTCAAGGCGGTATTTACCGGCGGGCCGTCGAGTAACCTGCTGACACCGGTTGATCTCGATGTGGCAATGGATTTCGATTCACTGCGCGCGCGCGGCAGCAGCTTGGGTACGGGTGCCATGATCGTTGTTTCGGAAGGCACCGGTATCGTCAAACGTGTGGCCGAATACATGCGTTTCTTCGCGCATTCCTCCTGCGGACAATGCCCCTCGTGCAAAACCGGCACCGCAACCATGAGCCGCCTGCTGGATCGCATAGACACAGGGGAAGGTACAGTCGCCGACCTGAATACCCTGAAAAGCCTTTGTACCATGTTGCCCGGTAGCGGTCGCTGCCATCTCGTCAACGGCGCCGTGCTGTTGCTTGACAGTGCCTTCCGCCATTTTCATGAGGAGTTCAGGCAGGCTTTGCATTGAACCAAAGCCATGTTTCGTTGCCTTTAGGAAACCTTTAACCAAAAACGAACTGGATTTTGTACCAGGCATATCCAATAATCCGATCCCACTCGATCCACGTCTAAATGAATAACGCCATCACTCCCCCAGAAAGTCTGCGTGAAGCAGTAAGCCGGCTGAATACGTTGCCTGCCATCCCCAAAATTGCGCAGGAAATTCTGTCATTGAAACTATTTACGGACAAAGGGGAGAGATCTCTTCTCAAGCTGATCGAACAGGATCCTTTGCTTTCCGCAAAAATTATAGGTCTGTCCAACGCCCCGCTGTTCGGGGAGGCAAGAAAAATCATGACAGTCAGGGATGCAGTGACTGTTCTCGGAATCAAACGCGTCAAAATGATCGCCTTGAGTTTCGCCATGATGTCATCAATGGCCAAGTGCCAAACAGGGCTACTTAATGTGCAAAACCTGTGGCAGCACAGCCTGGCAGTTGCCATTGCGATGCACGCCCTGTCCAACTTCATGCCCGACAACCTTCGTCCGTTGGAGGATGAAATATTTCTCTCCGGGTTGTTGCATGACATTGGTTTTTTGGTGCTTAACCATATAGACCCGAAACTCAGCGACAAATTTCACGCCCGTCTGGCGGTAGAGGATGGACGGCCCATGGCAGAAATCGAAGCAGAAATGCTGGAGATGAGCCACAGTGAATTGGGTGCGGAATTGGGGCGTTACTGGAACTTGCCCGAGGCTATTGTCGCTGTGCTGCGCTATCATCACCAACCGGGTGATGCGCGCGCCGCTGCCTGGCAACCTTTAGTCATGATGGCTAACATTGCGGAAAGACTCCAGTCCACATTCGGAATTTCAGAACGTGCCGAGCCTGACATCAGCATCGGGGAATGGGCAGCATTGGGTATAGATACCTCCAGAATTGACGAAATCAAGGCATTGGTGGAGAAACATAATCAGGAATTTGTTGCTTCCTTCACATAAAACGGGATCCGCATCTGTGTTTGATAATGACATGTTTGGCCAGCGGGATAAAGTCACGGGCGTATTCCTTCTGCCAAGCCGGAATAATATCTTGCCAAGCTGCAAGGCTGGCGCGCTTTTCATCAATTTTCTTGAGTAGGGCGTTGAACGCTTTTTGTGCTTTGGACAGATGGAGATGATTTTTTAGCATCGAATGCTCAATAATGGAATCGAGGGGATGGGAAAATATAAGTGATTTTTTATGAAAAGAAGGCTACTACTCCAGTCTGTCGTCGCAGACCTGCTTGTCAAGACTTCTGCAATAATCCATCAAACTGCTCAACAGGCATTGGTTTGCCATACAGGTAACCTTGATAGTGGTAGCAACCCATGCCAAAAAGT
>CAIQPV010000412.1 GCA_903873725.1 uncultured Nitrosomonadales bacterium | reverse complement strand
TGAATGGCGGGGGATCAAGGCAGACGGCCATGCCCAGGAAGTTTTGGATTTCATCAAAGCTATTTGACGAAACAGAGTTCGGGTTCCACAGCCCCTGCACAAGGTCGCCAATGCCCCATAAACGAATCGATTAATTCTCTGCCTGGTTGTTCTTCATGCATAAATACCTCCACACAACAGGAGCAGCAAACATGAAACTATCAGAAATAGCCAACGCCGTGCAGCAACATCGCCTCAATATTCTCAGGAACAATACCGACCGTGCCAAGCGAGCTTTGAAAGATGAACAGGCCAGAGCCAAGATAAAGAAGGCGCAGGATGATTTGCGGAAATCACGCGCGGGTGGCGTTGGTAGTTATTCGATGGGTGGGTAGGGTGTCACAGTTAAGGATTTCACTGGCTGCAATCCTAAGGCGGTCATAAAAATGGTGTGCACGATCGCTCTATCACTGTGACCGGATGACTTTATTAAACAGCGGATAAAATTTACGGTCTTCCTTAAGCATATGTTTTGAGACCACATCATTAACCAGAAAATCCACTAACTCGCCTATCGTGACACCACCTGCCGCAGTATTATTCCGAAGTTGAATAGCGTGCGCAACCAATTTCTTGTGGGCATTTACATGATTTCCGAGATCGATGAAATGATGTTGGGAAAGTATAGCTTCCTCATCGTCAAAGTGTTTTACCACATGTGAAATCAGTTTATCCATGGCTATATCAAAATTTTTCGGATTCTCTTCACGACTCAATGCAGACTCAATCAGACTATTAGCAAGGTCAAAAAGTTTACGATGATCCTGATCAATAGAAAATTCCCCACAATCATAAGAATCATGCCATTTCAGATGCAACATCGAGGCATCGAGATTGGGTGAAGCAAGGTCGTCGTTGCTTTGTGGATTACAGAATCGAAATAAATTTCGTCCATTTTCCTTGGCCTTGTACATGGCTGAATCAGCCATTTTCAGTATGCCCTCTTCATCATTCGCATCTCCTGGAAAAATGGCAATACCGATACTCGTGCTGGAATTAACCATATTACCGTCAAGATCAAATGGGGTTACAAAGGCAGCGATGATTTTTTCGGCAACATTTGCCGCGTCCTCACTCTTCGCTATGTCTGGCAACAGCACAGTAAATTCGTCCCCTCCAAGGCGAGCCACAGTGTCCGAATCGCGCACGCTCTCTCTAAGCCTTGATGCAACTTGTTGCAACAATAAATCTCCTGCATGATGTCCAAGCGTGTCGTTCACTGACTTGAAACGATCCAGATCAAGGAACATCAATGCTACGGTACGGTTATCCCGCTTTGCAAGCTGCAACACTTGGCGTAGGAGGCTATGAAATAATGCCCGGTTAGGCAAATTGGTGAGCAAATCATAATGCGCCATGTGTTCAATTCGCGCCTCAGCTTCCTTCTCCGAGGAGATATCCTCCATAATCGCAATGAAGTAAGATATCTTTCCACTTTCATGTATGGGCGTAATAGTTTGACGGACAAAAAATGTTGTTCCAGCCTTGCGTCGGCTTTCCATTTCACCGTGCCATACCTCGCCATTTAAAATGGTCTGCCAGAGATTCCCATAGAAGGCTGCATCCTGCTTACCTGAATTAAGGATACGGGGTGTTGATCCAAGCACTTCCGCCTCGCTATATCCAGTTAATGCAGTAAAAGCTTTGTTCACCCATTGAATGTTTCCTGATTGATCAGTAATGAAAACTCCATGGCCAGTAGTCGACAATGCAGAACTCAGCAACATGAGTTGCTGTTGGTCGGTAGCAGTTTCCACGGCAAGACAAATACGATTGGTAATATTTGACAGACGTTGTACTACTTCAGTGTCATCAAATCCGTGTTCATGCCGTGAATAGAGTGTAAATGCTCCATAAACCTCTCCCTTGAGGATAATTGGGAGAGTCAAACTCGCTGCAAGATTATTCCGTTGAGCTGCTTCGGACCAAGGCTGAAAATCTGAGTAAGAAAGTTTGAATGCGCCCAGCATTCTTCCGTTTCTGATGGTTGTGCCGGTTCCTCCCCTACCCAACAGAGTATCATCCCAACGTACACCAATCCGCTGAAGATCATCACGGTACTTCTTTGCCGGGCCGGCTCCGGCACGAATCGAAACGACACCGTCTGCTTCCTTGCGACCAACCCATGCGAATTGCAAATCGAATATTCTTGTTACACCCTCGCATATGTATTCAAAAATTTGTTCGAGGCGTTGCCCCTTTAGTATTTGCTGATCTATACCGTGAAAGAATTGCTCAATTTCCTGATACTTGGTCCGTTCTGCTTCGACCCGCTTAATTTCGCTGATATCAAGAAATGTCCACAAAGACTCACCGCTTCTTGTATCCAACATGGCACCACTGATATCTACCCAAATGTGCCTGCCGTCCTTGCGAACGTGTTCAAGCTGAGAGCGATGAATCTTGCCTGCAGAGATATCAGGATAGGCGGCAACGCCAAAAGTTATATAGGTTTCTTCATTAAGGAAATTTTGACGCGTTGGCTTTCCAACAAGTTCACCGGAAGAATAACCCAACATTTTTTCAAACGCTGGATTGGCCCATGTGATGATGCGGTTTTTGACCTTCACTATTCCAACCAGTTCGTTGTCTAGCATAGTCTTCTGCTCTGAGAGGAGCCGATCAAGATGTTTTTGATCCAGTTTCCCCTGAGTGATGTCCTGAATCTGCGAAACGAAGTGGATGGGAATTCCGTCTTTGGTGCGAACGAGGGAAACGCTCAGAAGTACCCATACTAGCCTTCCAGTCTTGTGGAAGTAACGCTTTTCCATCTGATAGATTTCAATCTTCCCCTGAAGCAAATCCTGCACATTCTGTAAATCGGTGGACAGGTCATCCGGGTGGGTAACCGTCTGGAAATCAATGGACAGCATATCCGCCTCAGCGTATCCAAGCATGACGCATAAGGCTGGGTTAACTTTAATAAACCGTCCTTCTGTTGATACCAGAGCCATTCCGTGGGCAGCGTTTTGAAAAGCACCACGAAACCGTAATTCGCTTTCCTCTAATGCCTCTTCAGTGAGCTTCCGGGTGGTAACATCTTCAACCGTAACTGCAAATTTTCCGGGTTCAGGACGATATGCTACGACTTTGTACCATCGTCCAATCGCTTTAGAGTAATTATCAAAAGTGCGAGACTGGCCGCTTGTCACCACTTCACCAAAATTTTTTATCCAATAGTTTTCTGTTTCAGGCATGACTTCCAACACCGTTCGCCCCAATAGTTTATCTTTGCTGAAGCCCGTCATCCTTTCAAATGCGGGATTAACCTCGATATACCGGTAATCAGTTGGAATGCCTTGCTTATCAAAAATCATTTCGTGCAAGGCAAACCCGTTGCTCATATGTTCAAAAAGATTCTGATATTTTCCCCGGCTGATTTGTAACTCATGGTTTTTTTGTGAAATGCGGGCCATTGCCAAAATTCTCGCATTCAGCACATGCTCATCTACCACTTTTGAAAGAAAATCGTCCGCACCCGCTTTGATAGATGCTTCTAAATTAGCTGGAGTATCGGATGAGGTGAGAATCAGAATCGGGATCCACACCAAGTCATTGCTGGTTTCATAAGCGCGAATTTGGATAGTCGCCTCAAACCCATCCATAACCGGCATATTAAGATCCATCAAAACGAGGTCGGGCGAAGCTTGCTTGAAAAGGCTTACTCCGATCTGACCATTCTCGGCCAGTAAAACTTCATGGCCAAGTATTTTTAGCTTGGCTGAAAGTAAAGCTGCAAATGCTCGTGTATCTTCAACCAGTAAAATTTTCATGCAGATTTTCTCTATCTAGCAGGGGTATGCCCGCTTTGATGATATTGCTGAAAATGTCGAACGCTTCAAACGGGGTCAAGCGGCTAAGCCGGTCCGGATTTTCAACCAACAAAAATGCTCCGACAGGAATCTTCCCTTCTTTTGCCTCTTCAAGGAAAACACTAAGCGCTCCCTTGGATGCGTTAAGGCCACGATATGCTGATACCCCCAAGTCTTTAATTGTAAAATCTTCTCTTAGGTCAAGCCCATGGTCGTCAGCGTATTTTTGAGATTTATCAAGCTGCCGCCGAAGGCTGTCGCCCTTAAGCTGTGCAGGAGTAGAAAAACGTATGTATGAGTACGCAATTGGTTTGGGTTTTACAGTCATAAATTCTTAATAATTTTTACTTATGATTGACTATAATGTAATGTGGCCCCATTGAGTATCTCAACAAGCAAGCCGTTTATTTTTGGGGTAATGCCATCATAATTGCTTTTCCTGAAATATTATTTCAAGACTGCCCCACTGAATCTCAGTTGTTCTGCGTCCCCGTCGACTCGATTAAATCCTTGGCCGCGACGATCTTCTTTCCCGTGATAACATCAAATAACATAGCATTCAAATTGACACGACTGATGAATAGTATAACTTTGCACATAAAAGTTAGTACAATTATATCTAACGTCAAGAATATGTATGGTAAAAAGGTTCGGGGCACCGAGCGCAGCACTTTTGTACTGAACAACAAGGGTGTGCCGTGCCGTGAATGGCGGGGGATCAAGGCAGACGGCCATGCCCGGGAAGTATTGGCGTTTGTGCAGTCCCTATAAACTCAAGGAGCATCATGACCCCACGCAAGACACCTGCGGCAAAAACCCCCTCCACCAAATTGTTCGTGCTGGACACCAATGTGCTGATGCACGATCCGACCAGCCTGTTTCGTTTTGAAGAGCATGACATTTATCTGCCGATGTTCGTATTGGAAGAACTGGACAACGGCAAGAAGGGCATGTCGGAAGTTGCACGCAACGCGCGCCAGGCCAGCCGCTTCCTCGACTCGATCGTCAGCGAAACTGCGCACGACATCGAACATGGTATTCCGCTGCAACAAGCGGACGGCAGCAAGACCGCCTCCGGCCGGTTGTTCCTGCAAACCCAGTTCATCACCAACGAACTTCCCGCCAATTTACCTGCCGGCAAAGCCGACAACGCCATCCTTGGCGTGGTGATGTTCCTGCACCGCCAACAGCCGGATCGCCCGGTTATCCTGGTGTCGAAAGACATCAACATGCGCATCAAGGCCCGCGCATTGGGTCTGTCTGCCCAGGATTATTTCAACGACAAGGTGCTTGAAGACACCGACCTGCTCTATACCGGCGTACTGGCATTGCCCGGCGATTTCTGGGAGAAGCACGGCAAGGACATGAAATCGGGTACGCAAGGCGGACAAACTTTCTACGACATCAAGGGGCCGCTGTGCCGCGACCTGCTGGTGAACCAGTTCGTGTACCACGAAAACGGCGAAGAAAAACCGCTCTATGCTGTAGTCACTTCGCAACAAGGCAATAGCGCGATGTTGCGCACCCTGACCGATTATACGCACCAGAAAAATGCCATATGGGGCATCACCGCACGCAACCGCGAACAGAACTTTGTGCTCAACCTGCTGATGAATCCGGAGATTGATTTCATTACCCTGCTCGGACAGGCGGGCACCGGCAAGACCCTGCTGACCTTGGCTGCCGGCCTGATGCAAACGCTGGAACACAAAATATATTCTGAAATCATCATGACCCGCGTCACCGTGCCGGTGGGAGAGGATATCGGCTTCCTGCCCGGCACCGAAGAAGAAAAAATGACGCCGTGGATGGGCGCGCTGGACGACAATCTGGACGTGCTCAACCAGTCTGCCGACGAAGGCGGCGAATGGGGGCGCGCCGCAACGCGCGATTTGATCCGCAGCCGCATCAAAGTGAAATCTCTCAATTTCATGCGCGGCCGCACCTTCATCAACAAATACCTGATCATCGACGAAGCGCAAAACCTCACACCGAAACAGATGAAGACGCTTATTACTCGCGCCGGCCCCGGCACCAAGGTGGTGTGCATGGGCAACATCGCACAGATTGATACTCCCTACCTGACCGAGGGCAGTTCCGGGCTGACTTACGTGGTGGACAGGTTCAAGGGCTGGGAGCACAGCGGGCACATCACCCTGCAACGCGGCGAACGCTCACGTCTGGCCGACCACGCGGGCGAGGTGCTGTAATGGGCACCCCGATTCCGATGACCGCATCCACCGAAAAATCCGATACCGAATGGCGCGATGAACTCACGCCGGAGCAATACCGTGTTTGCCGCCAGTGCGGCACCGAGGCACCATTCACCGGTGGCTATTGGGATTGCCACGATGCGGGAATTTATCGCTGTGTGTGTTGCGGCAATGCCTTGTTCGATTCCTCGACAAAATTTGATTCAGGCAGCGGCTGGCCCAGTTTCTGGCAGGCCGCCGGCGAAACCACCTTAAAGTTGTTGCACGACAATTCCCATGGCATGGAACGCATCGAAGTGCGTTGCGCAAAATGCGACGCGCATCTCGGTCACTTGTTCGAGGATGGCCCGAAACCGACCGGGTTCCGCTACTGCATTAACTCCGCGTCACTTACGCTGGATAGAAAATAATTCTCTGAAACAAATTTAATCTTCTCCGCCATGAAATTGCTGTTTGACCTGTTTCCCATCGTCCTGTTTTTCGCCGCATTCAAACTGTTCGGTATTTTTACCGCCACGGCCACCGCGATTGCCGCCACCGTTTTGCAAATCATGTGGACCAAATGGCGGCACGGCAAAGTGGATACCATGCTGTGGATAAGTTTCGCCATCATCGCCGTGTTCGGCGGTGCAACTCTGCTGCTGCACGATGAAACGTTCATCAAGTGGAAGCCCACCATTCTGTACTGGGTGTTCTCCGCCACACTACTGTTTTCCAGGCTGTTCTTCGGGAAGAACCTGATGCGAGCCTTCATGCATGATAAAGTTGCGCTTTCGGTTCGGGTCTGGGACCATGTCAACCTGGCGTGGAGCTTGTATTTTGCCGTGCTCGGCGTGATTAACTTGTATGTCGCTTTTAACTACTCTACCGACACTTGGGTTAACTTCAAGCTGTTCGGTACCACCGGCATGATGCTGGTGTTCGTGTTGCTGCAAGCCATGGTACTGTCGAAGTATGTGGAAGAAGACAAGGAGCAAAACTGATGCTGTACACTATCATTGGACAAGACGTACCGGACAGCCTGGAAAAACGTGTGTCTGCCCGCTCGGCTCATCTTGCACGGTTGCAAATCATGCAGGAAGAAGGCCGCCTGATCCTGGCCGGTCCGTTCCCTGCCGTTGATTCAAACGACCCCGGCGCTGCGGGCTTTTCAGGAAGCCTGATCGTGGCAGAATTTGCCTCACTGCAAGAAGCGGAAAGCTGGATACAAGCCGACCCTTTCGTGGCAGCCGGCGTATACGCTCAGGTCACGGTAAAACCATTCAAAAAGATGTTGCCGGCTTGAACCGTCTGGAAAAAATGCGCGGCTTGCTTGCCGTATTGCAACCCGCACAACTTGAAATCACCGACGACAGCCATTTGCATGCCGGGCACGCCGGTGCACGCAGTGGCGGCGGGCATTACAACCTCATGATCGTATCAGCCCAATTCATAGGCAAAACTACCATGGCACGGCACCGTATGGTATATTCCGCGCTCGGGGAGATGATGAAGCATGATATTCATGCGCTAAAAATAACAGCTTCTACACCAGACTTTCAATAATTTTTATTTAATTTTTTACAAGGACTAAAATGCTAAAGACTTCAAGAATTGCCGCACTCGCCATATTGGGCGTGATCGCCGTAAGTCCGGCGTATGCCGAAGACAAGCCCGCTGCAGATAAAACCGCAGTGACTGTCACAAAAGTGAACGGCGTTACCATCCCGCAAGAACGCATAGACTTGCGCATCAAAACTGTTACCGCACAAGGCCAGCCCGACAGTCCGGAATTGCGCAAGGCCATCCGTGATGATTTGGTCAACATTGAGTTGATGTCCCAGGAAGCACTCAAAAAAGGGCTGGACAAGCAATCCGATACCGTTCAACTGCTTGAATTGTCGAAACAACAGGTACTGGTTGGCGCGTTCGTACAGGACTACGTTAAGTCACATCCGATCAGCGATGAAGTTCTTTCCAAAGAATATGAGAGCCTGAAAAGCAGTCTCGGCAACAAGGAATACAGTGTACGCCATATCCTGGTAGAAAAAGAAAGTGAAGCAAAATCCATTGCTGCAAAACTGAAAAAAGGCGGCAAGGAAGGTAATTTCGAAAAGTTGGCCAAAGCTAGCACCAAAGATGCCGGTTCCAAAGATAAAGGCGGGGATTTGGGCTGGATTCCTGTAGGCAACATTCCCAATACTTTTGTCAAACCGTTTGGCGATGCACTGATGAATCTCAGCAAGGGACAAGTAAGCGAACCTGTTCAATCACAATTCGGCTGGCACATCATCAAGCTGGAAGACGT
>CAIQPV010000411.1 GCA_903873725.1 uncultured Nitrosomonadales bacterium | reverse complement strand
CAGCACGGCGCGACGCGAAACCACCACGTTATTGCGCTTGCGATCCAGCTTGATGATCTTGAATTCCATCGTCTTGTTTTCGTACGGCGTGGTGTCCTTGACCGGGCGGATATCCACCAGCGAACCGGGCAGGAAGGCACGAATGCCGTTCACCATGGCGGTCAGGCCGCCCTTGACCTTGCCGCTGACAAAGCCTTCAACGATCTTGCCTTCTTCCATGGCGATTTCCAACTCATGCCATGCAGCGAGGCGCTTGGCCTTTTCGCGCGAGAGCTTAGTTTCGCCATAACCGTTTTCCAGCGACTCAATCGCTACGGTGACGAAATCGCCGGCCTTGACTTCAACCACACCTGCGGCGTTGAGGAATTCTTCAACGGGAATAAAACTTTCGGACTTGAGTCCGGCATTTACCACAACCACATTGTGATCGATGCGCACAACTTGCGCAGTGATCAATTCACCCGCGCGCATTTCCTTGCGCGTTAAACTTTCTTCAAACAGGGAAGCAAAACTTTCCATATCATTTACGGCAGCAATATCATTCATTTATGAAATTCCAAGACAAACCCGCTTATGGCGGGGGTTAGTTAAAAATCCCGAACGAGGAGCTCGTTGCGGGGCTTAATTACGGTAACGTGCCAGCACTTCTTCTACCGCCTGCTCAATGTTCAAAGCCGTGGTATCCAGCAGACTCGCGCCCGGCACCTGTTGCAAGGGAGCAACGCTACGTCGGGTGTCCCGCTCATCGCGCGCCTGTATATCTTGCAAAAGGGCGGGGATATTAGCACTGATTCCTTTTCCCATCAACTGTTTATATCGGCGATTTGCGCGCGCCTCGGCACTGGCGGTCAAAAACACTTTCAGCTCAGCGTCCGGGAACACCACCGAAGCCATGTCGCGCCCGTCCGCCACCAGACCCGGCGCACGGCGGAACGCGTGTTGTTTGTCCAGCAAGGCCGCGCGCACCGCAGGCAGCGCCGCCACTTTGGATGCCGCCGCAGCGCATTCCTCGCCGCGCAGTTCGTCGCCCACTTTTGCGCCATCCAGCCAGATATCCGAGCCTTCAAAACGAATCTCCATGCGGGCCGCCAACCCGGCCAACGCAGCCTCGTTATCCAGCGCCACATCATGTTGACGTGCTGCCAGCGCCAGCAAGCGGTACAGTGCACCGCTGTCGAGATAATGATAGCCAAGGTGCCGGGCCACCAATTGCGCCACCGTACCTTTGCCGGACGCGGAGGGACCGTCTATGGCGATCACCGGCACGGCTTGCGTTACTTTGGCGAATTCAGTGAAATAATCCGGGAAAGTTTTTGCAACGCATTTGGGATCATTGATGCGCACGCCCGCGTCGCCAAAAGCCGCCAGCGAAAAGCACATCGCCATGCGGTGGTCGTCGTAGGTATCTATAGAACTGTGAGAGGTGAAAGGTGAAAGGTGAAAGGTGGGTGCCGGAGGGATGATACGGATATAGTCCGCGCCTTCTTTTACCGTAGCTCCCAATTTTCGCAACTCTGTTGCCATTGCCGCAATACGGTCGGTTTCCTTGACACGCCAACTGGCGATATTGCGTAACGTGGTCGTGCCGTCGGCAAACAGTGCAGTCACAGCCAGCGTCATCGCGGCATCGGGGATGTGGTTACAATCCAGATCGATGGCTTTCAGTTTACCTCCTACTGGTGCAGAAGCTTCCATCCAGTTTGGTCCCGTCATGATCTGTGCGCCCATCAATTCCAGCGCTTCGGCAAACCGTATATCGCCCTGCACGCTGTCGCGGCCGACACCTTCCACGCGCACCGACCCGCCGCCTATCGCACCGGCTGCCAGAAAATACGAGGCGGACGAGGCATCGCCTTCAACATAGATATTGCCGGGGCTTTGATAATGCTGTCCGCCGAACACCACGAAACGTTGCCAGTCCTGCCGTTCAACTCTGACACCAAAGCGCGCCATCATCGCCAGCGTGATCGCTATGTAAGGTTTCGAAATCAGCTCGCCCACCACTTCGACCGTCACCATACGTCCGGTCAGCGGTAGCGCCATCAACAGGCCGGTAAGAAACTGGCTCGACACATCGCCGCGCACCTGTACCGTATCGCCCGCCAATTTCGCAGGCGATATCTGCAACGGTGGGAAGCCTTCATTACCCATATAGAGAATGTCCGCACCCAATTGGCGCAACGCATCCACCAAATCACCGATAGGCCGCTCATGCATGCGCGGCACACCGGATAACTCATAACTTCCGCCCGCCAGCGCCAACGCCGCCGTCAATGGGCGAAACGCGGTGCCCGCGTTGCCGAGGAACAGTTTGGCCTCTTTCACCGGGAAATTCCCGCCACAACCGGTCACGCGATACGCATTGCCGCCCAGCACTTCGACCTGCACACCCAAGGTGCGCAAGCTATCCAGCATGCGTTCGGTATCGTCCGAGTGCAGCAGATCGCGCACTTTGGTCGCGCCTTCGGATAGCGCGGCCAGCAGCAGCACGCGATTGGAAATGCTCTTCGAACCGGGCATGCGGATGGTGCCGCAGGCGCTTAATAAAGGTGGGAGATCAAGAAAATTTTCGGATGTCATCTAGGATAAACTTTGCAACGGATTGCGTTTAAAAATTTGAGAACGGTATGATACCGTAGAGGGTGAACCGTTCAGAGACGTTTATTGCAATAGTCTCACATTATAATTTAACGGCAGATACTCTTGCAGTTATAGCCATTGGTCATTTATCATGGCAAACAATTAAATGACCAAAAGTCATAAATGGCCAGACCGCTTGCCACTGCCGAAGCACGTGAGTTGCGTACCCAGCAATTGCTGGATGCGGCGGTTTCGCTATGGAAACAAAATCCCGAGCGAGTCCCCAGTGTCGCCGAGGTTGCAGGAAAAGCCGGTGTAGCGAAGGGTACCGTTTACCTCTATTTCAAGAGCAAGGAAGATTTGCTGCTTGCTGCGCACACCCGGCATGTGCAGGCCTTTTTTACCGCGCTAATCGAACGCTCTTCACAGCGCAAGCGGATGAACTTCGACGACATAATGCACTTGACGCGCGACCATATTGCCAGCGTTTCAGCCTTTCTGCCACTCGCCACATTGGTTGCAGGCCTGCGCCATAAGGGCGTCACCCAAGAGGCCGCCGAGGCATTTGATCAACATATCGCCGAGCAATTAATGACGGCTGGCGGCTTGCTGTGCCGCCATTTTCCCCTGCCCGACGCGACCAGCGGCGTGCGCCTGCTGATGCGTTCTTACGCGTTGATTCTCGGGTTGTGGCAACTGGTCGGCAGCGACCAGCCGATCTGCACCAACCCGGGCGTTTCCTCCTTGTTGCTGCCCGATTACCTGTCCGAACTCGATGCCGCCTTGCGTGCGCTGTGGCAAGGCGCCCTGAATAAGAAACTACCCCAACATGCATAATAAAATCCTCCTCCTGCCCTTGCTCATCCTGTTGGATGCCTGTAATAAGCCGCCCGCAGCGCCGGAGCCGATACGTCCGGTTAAAACTGTGCAGGTTGGCACCGAACCGGGTACAGCATATCTGCGCTTGCCGGGCGAAGTACGCGCGCGGCACGAAACGCCGCTGGCTTTCCGCGTCGGCGGCAAGGTCATTGAGTGCAGGATCAATCTGGGCGACACGATACGCCGTGGCCAGATACTGGCAAAACTGGAACCGGCCGATTATCAGCTTGCCACCCAATCCGGGGCGGCGAATCTGGCCGAAGCCCGTAGCACACTCACCCTGGCTGAAACCGAGTTGGTGCGCTACCGCAACTTGCGCGAAAAAGGCTTCGTGTCCGCCGCATTGCTCGACCAGAAACAGGCCTCTGCCGATGCTGCCCGCGCGCGCGCCGACGCCATGCAATCGGCGCATGCCGAACAAACCAGACAGCTCGGTTACACTTCACTGTCAGCCGAAAACGACGGGGTGATCAGCGCATACGATTGCAATGTGGGGCAAGTGGTTGGCATCGGGCAACCCGTCCTGCGTCTTGCCCAGGCGGCAGAGAAGGAAATCGAGATTCATCTGCCGGAAGCGGAATTGCTACACCCCGGTTCCGCTACCCGCTTTGTGATCAGCCTGAATGCAATGCCGGGAAAATCTTACCGGGGCGAATTGCGTGAACTGGCCGCAGCATCCGACCCCGCCACGCGAACCTACGCTGCACGCATTGCCGTCAAAAACGCCGACTCCGCCATGCAATTGGGCATGAGCGCTACAGTCGAGGTACAGCCGGCAAATGGCCGGGAAATTCATCTCCCGCTGTCCGCCATAGTGAGCCGCGACAGTCATCCATCAGTTTGGAAAGTCGATGGCAAGGATAGTGTGCATGCTGTTGCCGTTTCCATAGCGGAAGTCGAAGGCAACGCGGTGCGCATTGCTTCCGGGTTGAGCAGCGGCGACATCGTTGTGGCGGCGGGGGCAAATCTTTTGCGCGAGGGTGAAAAGGTTAAATTGCTCCCATGAGTGACGGCTTTAATCTTACCGCCCTGGCCCTGCGGCAACGCGAGCTAAGCTGGTTTTTTATTTTCGTGATCGGTATCGCCGGAATTCTTTCCTATTCCAAACTTGGCCAGCGCGAAGATCCGGACTTCACTTTCCGTGCCATGGTCATCCGTACCCAGTGGCCGGGCGCGACCACCCGGCAGGTGGATCAGCAAATCACCACACGCATCGTTAAAAAATTACAGGAAGTACCTTTTTACCGGCGAACTTTCAGCTATTCGCGCAGCGGCGAATCCATCATCATTCTTGAACTGCTGGACACGGCTCCGCGCGAACAGGTACCACAACTGTGGTATCAGGTTCGCAAAAAGATTGGCGACATTCAGTACACTTTGCCGGCGGGAATAGTCGGGCCTAATTTTAATGACGAGTTCGGCGATGTGTTTGGCTCCATCTATGCCTTTACCGGCGACGGCTTCAGTCTTGAAGAGTTGCGCCGTTGCGCGGAAATGGCGAAGCAGCAATTGATAAAGCTGCCGGACGTGGCGAAGGTCGATCTGGTCGGCGTTCAGGCGGAACAAGTTACCGTTGCCATTTCCACACAGCGCCTGGCCACCCTGGGCATTACTCCGCTGATGATTGCGCAAGCAATCCAGTCCCAGAACATTGTGCAGGAAGCAGGGCGGCTGCACGCCGCTGATTTCTCGGTGCCGCTTCGGGTTCGCGGAAATTTCGAATCGGTGGATGAATTGAACAATCTGCCGTTGCGCGTAAACGGGCGCACACTTCGGCTGGGAGATATCTCCGAGGTGACGCGCGGCTATCTCGATCCGCCGGAAACCACCATGCGCTATGCGGGCAAACCCGCCATTGGGCTGGCGATTTCAATGAAGGCGCGTGGTGATGTTCTGCGACTGGGAGAGGATCTCAACCGGGAAATGAATACGCTGCAAGGCCAACTCCCGATTGGTGTTTCGTTTGCCCGCGTTTCAAACCAGCCGGCCGTGGTGAAAGATGCCGTCGGCGAATTCATGAGCTCGTTTCTGGAGGCTGTCGCCATCGTGTTGCTGGTCAGTTTTGCAAGCCTGGGGTTCCGCGCCGGGATGGTGGTAGCAGTCACCATCCCTCTGGTCATCGCCGCTACTTTTTTCATCATGCGGCTCTTTAACATCGATATCCACAGGATATCGACCGGTGCACTGATTATCGCACTCGGCCTGCTGGTTGACGACGCAATGATCGTGGTGGAAATGATGGTGCGCAAACTTGAGGAAGGCTATGACCGGATGCGCGCTGCCACTTTCGCCTACACCGCAACCGTGTTTCCCATGCTCACCGGAACGTTGGTCACGGCTGCCGGATTTCTGCCCATCGGTACCGCACAGTCATCCACCGGCGAATACACTTTTGCGATGTTTGCCGTGGTAACCATCGCGCTTCTTGTGTCGTGGGTTGCCGCTATTTTCGTCACCCCGCTGGCAGGTTTCCACTTGTTGAAAAGCCACGAAGGACACGGCCACGAAATTTTTAACACCCCATTCTACAAAAAACTGCGCCGGCTCATTGAATGGTGTTTGCATCACCGCAAGACTGTATTGTTCGGTACCCTGCTCGCCTTTATCCTGGGAGGGGCCGGCATGGGCTTTACCGAAAAGCAATTCTTCCCTTCCTCCAATCGTGTCGAATTGATGCTTGATGTCTGGTTGCCGGAAGGTTCCAGCATCCGCGCCACAGAGCGCGAGGTTGCACGGGTCGAGAATATACTTTCGAAAGAGAGCGATATCACCAGTTATGTGACCTATGTCGGCTACGGTTCGCCGCGCTTTTTCCTGTCACTCGACCAGCAGTTGTTCCGGCCCAATTTCGCCCAGGTTGTAGTGTTGTCCAAAGATATTGAAGCGCGCGACCGGATGTTGAAGAAAATGCGGCAACTTTTCGCCACGGATTTCCCCGGCGTGCGTGCCCGTGCCAACCCAGTTCCACTTGGCCCTCCAGTTAGTTACCCGGTTGATTTTCGGGTACTGGGCGGCGATCTGGCGAGCGTCAAGCGCTTGGGCGATGAGGTCGCGAATATTATGCGCAGCGACGAACGCCTGCGCGACGTTCACCCTGACTGGGGGGTGCAGACACCGATGCTACGCGTGGATGTGGATCAGGATCGCGCGCGCGCAGCCGGCGTCACTTCGGCGGATATCGCACGCACCGTGCGCACTACGGCGGATGGCCTGACCATCGGCCAGTTCCGCGAAAATGACCAGTTGATAGACATCGTGCTGCGTTCTCCTGTTTCCGAACGACAACAACTCGCGCAGGTCGGTGCGCTGGAAGTTCCCTCATCACAGGGTGGCAGCGTTCCGATGCGGCAGGTCGCGCAAATCTCTTACGCACTGGAAGAACCGATCCTCTGGCGCAAGGACATGGATATTTCCATGAGCGTGCGCGCCGATGTCGTTGCAGGAGTTCAGGCCACCGATGTTGCCGCTGCGGTGAACGCCAGACTGAACGAACTGCGCGCCAGGCTACCTGACGGATACCAGATTGAACCAGGCGGAGACTTGGGTGAAAACTCCGGCGCACAGGATTCCATCAACGCGGGCATGCCGCTGATGATGGCGGTCATTCTCGGTTTCCTGATGACCCAGATGAAATCGCTGTCGCGCACTTTCATGGTGCTACTGACCGCGCCGCTGGGTATCATCGGCGTCGCCATAGCGCTGCTGGTGTTCCACAAACCGTTCGGCTTTGTCGCCATGCTCGGCACCATCGCGCTGGGCGGCATGATCATGCGCAACACCGTCATCCTGATAGACCAGATCCGTCAGGACCGGGAAGCGGGGCTATCAGATTGGGATGCGATCCGCGAGTCAACAGTACGGCGCTTCCGCCCTATCATGCTGACCTCGGCGGCGGCGATTCTGGCGATGATCCCGCTGACCCGCAGCGTGCTCTGGGGACCTATGGCGTATGCCATCATGGGCGGCCTGCTGGTCGCCACGCTACTCACCATTTTGTTCATCCCGGCATTGTATGCAAGCTGGCTACGCTTGCCGAAACCCCATATCAGCACTGACAAGCCAGATCAATCTGCGGCATAATACGAACTTGAATTTTTAACATCCCCAAACAAACAATATCGAGTCACTATAGGAGCCTTTTTCAGGCTTAGTCACTATGAAAATTACCGTAATCGGTTCCGGCTACGTCGGATTGGTTTCCGGCGCTTGCCTCGCCGACTTGGGCAACAACGTACTGTGCCTTGATGTTGATCCACGCAAGATCGCCATCCTGCAACAGGGCGGTGTGCCCATCTACGAACCTGGCCTGGATCAAGTCATTCAGCGCAATGTAGCCGCAGGCCGCTTGCGTTTCACCACCGATGTAGCCGAAAGCGTGGCTCACGGCTTGATACAGATGATCGCTGTCGGCACTCCTTCCGGCGAGGACGGCTCCGCCGATCTGCAATATGTTGTAGCCGCCGCGCGCGCCATAGGACGCGCCATGACCGAATACAAGGTGATCGCGGACAAATCCACCGTGCCGGTCGGCACCGCAGATAAAGTTCGCGCAGCAATCCAGGAAGAGCTGGATGCGCGCGGCCTTTCCCACTCTCCCGCCGGGAAAGGGTTGGAGTTCAGCGTAGTATCCAACCCGGAGTTTCTCAAGGAAGGCGCGGCGATAGACGACTTTAACCGCCCGGACCGCATTGTGATCGGAGCGGACGACGAACGAGCGGTCAAGTTAATGCGCGACATGTATGCACCCTTTCAGCGCAATCATGATCGCCTGATGGTGATGGACATCAAATCCGCCGAACTGACCAAATACGCCGCCAACGCCATGCTTGCCACGCGCATCTCGTTCATGAACGAGCTGGCCAACCTCGCGGAAAAAGTCGGCGCCGACATTGAGCATGTTCGCAAAGGCATCGGCTCCGATCAGCGCATCGGCTACCACTTTTTGTATGCGGGTTGCGGCTACGGCGGCTCCTGCTTCCCCAAAGACATACGCGCGCTGCAACGTACCGGCGAAGATTTCGGCCTGCCGCTGAAAATCCTGCAGGCGGTGGAAGATGTGAATCATGCACAGAAGAATGTTCTTCTGCAAAAAATCACTGCACGCTTCGGTAATGATCTCAAAGGCAAACACTTCGCATTATGGGGGCTTGCATTCAAGCCGGGTACCGACGATATGCGCGATGCCACCAGCCGGGTGGTGATGGAGGGGCTGTGGGCGAAAGGTGCGACAGTCACCGCGCACGATCCAGTGGCAATGAAAGAAACACAACATATTTACGGCGAACGCGCCGATTTGCGTTACGCCGAGACCCCGCTGGATGCCTTGCCGGATGCAGATGCACTGATTATCGTAACCGAGTGGAAAGCTTTCAAAAGCCCGGATTTCGATGCGGTAAAGTCACGCCTGAAACAGCCGGTGATCTTCGACGGGCGCAATCTGTTCGAGCCTTCCAGCGTGCAAGAACAAGGCATCGAATACCACGGCATCGGCAGGGAAATATAGGCTGCAAGAACACTTTAAAGGCAGGACGGGCGGCTCGTTGCCCACCTCATCCGTCAGCGCGTACAAGAACCGGGGGAATCATTGATGCGGTTTGGCGATATCGCAAACTATCCCCTCTTCCACCCCGATCTCGATCATCACATCTTCCGGTTCCATACCAAGTAGTTCGCCGATGTCCTTGTAATCATCCGGCAAGGCCGCATCGTCCCAACCGTTAGCGGAATGACGCGCAAGATTGATGGCAAGAATAACGTTGCGCACGCGCGGTTGCGCCGCGCATTCGTCATCCATCAGGGTAAGCAGAAGTTGCGGCAACGACCATTCCCGCGCCAGCGCCAGTTGCAAAGCAACCAGCGAAAACCCCAACACCTGTTCCTGTGCATCATGGCTGCGCAGGGTTTTGTCCTGTTGCTGCATGGAATATATTTTCAGCATCTCGGCCGGCGCGAAACACCACATAAGCATTTCTGCAAGATCGTGCAACAATGCAGCAATACGCACCTCTTCAAAGTGCAAATCACGCAGGTGCACCGCCCAGTTAAAAGCGTAAGCCGATGCGCGCTGCGAACGATGCACCACGCGCAACAGGCAAACCAGCGCCGCCATATGTCCGCGCAACATTTCGTCCACAAGGGGTTGGGGCGGTAATTTCCTGAAGAACGCTTCCACTCCCATCATCAGCAGCGCCTGTTCAACTTCCACCACCTCATGCTCTTGCCTGCGGTGTTTGTTGTGTTGCAAGTAACGCAACAGCTTGACGGTCATCATCGGATCGCGCGCGATGGCTTTTGCAACGCCACGCGCACTGATATTTTCCGAATCCTCATGCAATGCAGTCAAGTCACGGGCAGTTTGCTTCAATACCGGGATTTCTGCCTGGCTTAAAAAAGCCACCCAGCTTTCAAGACTTTTAGTTTCCTGTGGTTGCATCGTACCCTCTGCCATCACTACTGCATGAATTGTCGGCGGATCTGCAGGAGTCTTTAGCGACAGCCGACCAAACGCCACGTGAGAATACTATTCCAATTCCATTTCGAAGGTCAAACAAATCGGCGACAAAAAACGAGACGGACAATGCCGTAGCACGGACAGGGGAGCGCGGGGAAGTGAATACCGTTTCACCGGCGAAATTAAAGATTGGAATTACCCCTGTACGGCAAGTTTTCCTACACGCCCGTCCACTTCGTGCATCACCATTTCGCAGCGGGGCAAAATACCTTCAAGGCCATCGAGGTATTGCCGCATCGATACCAATTCATGTCCCTGCTCTTTCCAGCCACTGAGCAACGTCTCGAACACAGGCATCAACTTGCCTCCTTCCAGCTCGGCGTGCAGCGTGAACACATGGCCGGTAGCAGGCGGATTGGACGTCAATTGCAGCAGATGCTGCGCCACATTTTCCGGCGTGATGCCATCGTGATTCAATATTTCGTCCAGTGTCGGAAGAGTGGTAGGCAATTGCGGGCAGGCGACGATCTCGGCGTTAATAGTGGGGATGAAAGGATGCGTGCCGCGAGTATCGGAACTGTAATCGAACCCGAGTCGCTGGGTCATTCGCAGAGCATGGCGGTTCATCTGCCAGCCCGCAGCAGCATGAGCCTTGGGCACCTCGCCAAAAATTTTGGTGAACCTGTCCACCGCAAGCTGCATTTCGCGCCGTGTCCATTCGGCATCCTTGCCTGCGACATGATCCTGCCAGCGGATGTGGTCATAGCAATGAATGCCAACCTCGAAACCGGCATCTCGCACAGAGCGCATAATGTCCGCACAGTTACGCCCGATGTCCGGCCCCGGCAGCAACGTGCCATACAACAGTGTCTTGATGCCGTAATGCTCCACTACGGAAGTGCGCGACACTTTGCCGATGAAACCCGGACGGAACACGCGTTTGATGGCGCGCCCGGTGTGGTCCGGTCCCAGCGAAAAGAAAAAAGTGGCCTGCGCATTGTGGCGTTGCAGCGTTTCAACCAGACGCGGCACGCCTTCGCGGGTGCCACGGTAAGTGTCTACGTCTATTTTGAGCGCGAGTTGTTGGGTCATTCGCAATCCCTCTCCCCCAGCCCCTCTCCCGCAAGCGGGAGAGGGGTGCGCGTCAGCGCGGGAGAGGGTAGTATTTAATCCACCAGACCGCGCGCTTCACTGATCTGCCCGCGATACGCATCGAAAATCTTGCGCAACGTATCCGCCATATTGATGGTCGGCTTCCAGTCGAGTTCCTCGCAAGTGTTGGTGATCATCGGCACGCGGTTCTGCACGTCCTGGTAACCCTTGCCGTAATATGCGTCTGACGTGGTTTCGACGATCTTTACCTTTTGTGCCGAATCGCGGTATTCCGGATATTCGTTGGCCAGCTTGAGCATCATGTCGGCCAGATCTCGGATCGCATAATTATTGGCCGGGTTGCCGATGTTGTAAATTTTCCCGGTCGCAATACCGTTCTTGTTCGCGATAATCTTCATCAACACGTCTACCCCGTCATCTATATAGGTAAAGGCGCGTTTCTGGTGACCACCATCCACCAGGCTGATATTCTCGCCGCGCAGAATATGGCCGAGAAATTGCGTTACCACGCGCGAGCTGCCTTCCTTCGGCGTGTGGATGGAATCCAGTCCGGAGCCTATCCAGTTGAACGGGCGGAACAGGGTAAAGTTCAACCCCTGTTCCATTCCATAACCCCAGATCACGCGATCCATCAGTTGTTTTGAGCAGGAATAAATCCAGCGTGGCTTATTGATCGGGCCGCAGATCAACTCGGAATTATCCGGGTCGAATTCATCGTCATGGCACATTCCATATACTTCGGAAGTGGACGGGAAGACCAAATGTTTTTTGTACTTCACCGCCGCGCGTACGATGGGCAGATTGGCTTCGAAATCCAGCTCGAACACACGCAACGGCTCCTTGACGTAAGTGGAGGGCGTGGCTATCGCCACCAGCGGAAGGATCACATCGCACTTGCGGATGTGATATTCCATCCACTCCTTGTTGATGGTTATGTCGCCTTCGAAAAAATGAAAGCGCGGCTGGTCGAGCAAATCGGTGATGCGCTCGTTATTCATGTCCATGCCATACACTTCCCAATCGGTGGTGGCGAGAATGCGGTTGGACAAATGGTGGCCGATAAAACCATTTACCCCGAGGATCAAGACTTTTTTCATTACTGTTTCCTTAGCAATTAAATTCAAATTTTTCCGCGCCATTCAGTCCTGCGAAATCCTCGGCGCGCAGCTCTTTACCATCCAGTTCAAATCGCACGACCCGGAGCACTCCGCTACCGCAAATCGCGTAGGCCTTGTCTGCTTTTACATAGAAAGCGGGCTTCTCTCCGGAAGCAGTGCAATCGGTCACCAGCGTTTGTAAAATACGCATGGGTTTACCTAGCAACTGCGTGCTCGCCCCCGGGTAAGGCGGTGCCACAGCGCGCACCAAATTGT
>CAIQPV010000410.1 GCA_903873725.1 uncultured Nitrosomonadales bacterium | reverse complement strand
TTCAATGGCTTCCTTGAACAAATTGGTTAGCCGAGTGGAAATCGCAATGAATTTGCTTTCCGTTGTGATTAACGAATACCCTTCTGTTTCTGAAGGCTTTTTGGTGTCGAATGTTGCCGCCCGATCCCATGTAGGCGGGAGAACTCTAAACGGTTGGCAGGAATTGTAATGTGATATGGAACCTTGGTATAAAGTTGTCTTGCCGCGTCAAGAATTGCGCGAGGGTCGGTCGCTCGATCCGAGCGAGTTCGCCGTGCATTTGGAACAGGTCGTCGCGGGCACCGCGCCAGACGATTATGTGAAGCCAAACAAATTCTTTGAGCGGAATTATTTCTCCAAGGCACTCATTGACCATTGCGGCATGGTGTTGCGCCGCTTGAACGGCGAGACGGCCAATACCGCGCCGGTGCTTTCGCTCATCACCCAATTCGGCGGCGGCAAGACGCACACGCTCACGACGCTTTACCATCTGTGCAACACCGGGGCAGCTGCAAAGAATTTCTCCGGTGTCGCCGACATGATGAAGGCGACGGGGTTAAAGGAAATTCCCGAAGCCAAGGTCGCCATCTTCGTCGGTAATTCATGGGGTATTGAGCCGGGCCGGGAAACGCCTTGGATGGACTTGGCTGACCAGTTGGCGGGCGAAAAGGGTCGCGCTTTATTCAGCAAATCCGCGCCGGGCACCAAAGCCATCGGCGAGTTGCTCCGGTTGGTGGGCAAGCCCGTGCTGATTCTATTCGATGAGACATTGAATTACATTGGCAGGCACCCTGAACAGGTGAATCAATTTCACTCGTTCCTACAAAATCTCACAGTAGCACTTACGTCGGCAGAACGTGCGGTTGGTCTATTCAGTTTGCCAGCGTCCCCTACCGAGATGACGGAAGATTTGCGCGAGTGGCAGGATAAATTGACCAAGGTGGTCGGGCGCGTGGGCAAAGACCTCGTGGTGAACGATGCGTCCGAAGTCAGCGAAATCGTGCGGCGGCGGCTGTTCGAGGAATGTGGACGCGACAGTATGCGTCGCGCAGTTGCCCGGCAATATGCTGGCTGGGTTTTCAATCAGCGTGACCGACTCCCGCCGGAATGGGGGCAGTTGTCGGAGGATCAAATCCGCGCCCAATTTGAGGCGTGCTACCCGTTCCATCCAGCGACGCTGACGGTATTTCAGAGAAAATGGCAGGCGCTCCAGCAGTTCCAGCAAACGCGCACGACGCTGGCGATGCTGGGCATGTGGATTTCGTGCGCGTATCGGGAAGGCTACGGCAAAGCCCGGCGTGAACCGCTGCTGACGCTTGGATCTGCGCCGCTTGCCGACCGGGAATTTATGTCTGCGGTGCTTCGCCAGACGGGTGAGCAGCGGTTGCAGGCGGCAATGCAGGCGGACATTACCGCCCCGGTTGGGCAGTCCAAGTCACATGCTGAGACGCTGGATGATGAGGATGCCGAAGGCTCAGGCCGAACGCTGATTCATCAACGCGTGGCCAAGGCCCTGTTTTTTGAATCTTGCGGTGGTCAGACTGATAAAGCCGCGCATTTGCCGGAACTTTATTTTGCCGTGGGCGACCCGGACACGGATACGGCGCTGGTGCATACGGCAGTGCAGGATTTGGAACGGCGCTGTTATTTTCTGCGGGGCGTGGGTGTGGATGGCTGGCGCTTCGGGCATGTGCCCACGCTCAAGAAAGTTCACGCCGACCGCAAACAGGCCCTTGATCCTGATGACGTGAATCGCAACACCATCGAACTGGTGAAAACGGTATTCAAGAAAGACACCGAGATTCATCTTTCCTTATTTCCAAAAGATTCCACAGATGTCGTTGACCAAGCGATGTTGACGATGGCTGTGCTGCGTCCTGATGAGGGGCTTGAGCCAAGTGAGGAGTCAGGCGTGCGGCAAAGGATCACGGAATGGACGCGCAAATGCGGCCTGTCTTCTCGTCAGAATCCCGGTGGCATCTTGTGGATGTCTTGCGAGGGCAATGGATCGTTGCGAACCGCCGTCGAAGAACTACTGGGCTGGCAGGCCGTGGCCGATGATGCAAATCGCGGATTGCTGGGCGACTTGGAAGCGGAAGACGTGAGGCGTATCCAGCGCGAGCTGAGCACCGCCAAGAGCCAGATAGAAGACCGCGTGTGGAGTAGCTACAATCATCTGCTGCTGTGGGAAGCAAGCGCGGGAAAGTTGAAAGAGATTTCACTGGGCCAACTGCATCAGAGTGAGGCACGAACGATCACCTCGGCAATTCTGGCGCGGCTGCGGCATGACAGCCTGTTAAGCCGCGAGATCGGCGCTTCCTACATTGAGCGCAACTGGCCACCGGCCTTGAAGGAGTCCGGCGCGTGGCCGCTGGTGAGCCTGAAAGCGGCATTCTTCCAAGGACAATTCACGCGTTTAGAAAAGGCGGACGACGCGCTCCGTATAACGGTTTCCCGCGCAGTGAGCCAAGGGTTGCTGGGTCTGGCGTCGGGCAAAGACCCGAATGCTTTCGAGCGCGTGTGGTTTAAGGAGACGGTCGAGTTGGCAGACATCACGTTTGACTACGACACTTATCTGCTCACGCCCGCCAAGGCGAAAGCGCTCAAGCAAGCTCCATTGCAACCAGCAACCCCGGCTCCGGTTACGCACGCATCAACCCAACCGGCGGCACCGGCAACGCCGCCGCTAACACTCGCAGGCGCACCAGCGTCCGCACCGATGGCACCCAAGGAAACCTCCGTTTCATGGCAGGGACAAATGAAGAGGGAGCAATGGAATTTGTTCAGCCTGAAAGTTCTCACTCGGTTGGCCCAAGCGGACAACGTGCAAATCGAAGTCAAAGTCAGCGCCAAACTCAAGGAAGCGCAGACGTTGGAACAGTTGAACGCGGCGCTGAAAGAACTGGGCATCGCCGATCATTTCCGAAAAGATTAGTGTTTGGTATCCGCCTGACGAGCCACATCAGATAAAAGTTGCAAAACACTGTTTTATTGACACGGAACGTCATCGGGACGTTCGCCGGCAAACCAGCTACCGGCCCCGATGACTCCTGCGTATTTGTTCCCCAGCAAATACTCTGG
>CAIQPV010000409.1 GCA_903873725.1 uncultured Nitrosomonadales bacterium | reverse complement strand
GGCTCCTTGCAATGCGCCTGTATCGACTGAATCTCCAACTGCATGCATCAGTGCCTTGGGTTGTTTGTTGATCTTCATACCTACCTCGTTGCTCTCTAAACTAACAGGGGTAGGTGTAGCAAGTCATTCTGGCACGGGGGGCGGAATTTGCTCTGACCCCATTTCATCACATCAATTCACTTAAACCAATGACCCCATCCAAAGTCGCGCTCATCACCGGCATAACCGGCCAAGACGGTTCTTACCTGGCCGAGTTTTTGCTTGAAAAAGGCTACGTGGTGCACGGCATCAAACGCCGGGCCAGCTCTTTCAATACTCAGCGCGTGGACCACATCTACCAAGATCCGCACATTGACAATGCCAATTTCAAGCTGCACTACGGCGACCTTACCGACACCAGCAATCTGGTGCGCATCGTGCAAGAAACCCAGCCCGACGAAATCTACAACCTGGGCGCGCAAAGCCATGTGGCGGTGAGCTTTGAGAGTCCCGAGTACACCGCCGACGTAGACGCCATGGGCACTCTGCGCCTCCTGGAAGCGATCCGCATCCTGGGCCTGGAAAAGAAAACCCGCTTCTACCAGGCCAGCACCAGCGAGCTCTACGGCCTGGTGCAAGAAACCCCGCAAAAAGAGACCACGCCTTTTTACCCACGCAGCCCCTACGCGGTAGCCAAGATGTATGCCTACTGGATCACGGTGAACTACCGGGAGGCCTACGGCATCTATGCCTGCAACGGCATCCTGTTCAACCACGAGAGCCCGCGCCGGGGCGAAACTTTCGTCACCCGCAAGATCACCCGTGGCCTGGCGAACATCAGCCAGGGCTTGGAAGACTGTCTTTACATGGGCAACATCGACGCCCTGCGAGACTGGGGCCACGCGAAAGACTACGTGCGGATGCAATGGCTCATGCTGCAACAGGACCACCCCGAAGATTTCGTCATCGCCACCGGCGTGCAATACACTGTTCGCCAATTCATAGACAAAACCGCCGCTGCTCTGGGTATGCAGATCAAATGGGAAGGTGAGGGCATCAACGAAGTAGCCTATTGGGTGAATTGTCCTACCCCCTCAAACCCAACACCTAACCCTTTCCACCTAACACTTAATCCATCCGAACCCGTGGTTCGGATTGACCCCCGCTACTTCCGCCCCACCGAAGTTGAAACCCTACTGGGCGACCCTACCAAAGCCAAACAAAAACTTGGCTGGGTGCCAGAAATCACACTGAACCAAATGATTACCGAGATGGTCAGCAATGATCTGGCCGAAGCCAAAAAGCATGCTATGCTAAAAAAACATGGGTATCAAATTACTGTGAGTATGGAATAACTCACATCATGAAGCTCACATCAAGAAATCATATTCTCATCTTGAAAAATTTACAATAGTAGGGACGTAAGCACAATGTTAAAAAACTCCTCCATCCTCATCACCGGCGGCACTGGCTCCTTCGGCCACGCTTTCGTCCCCATGACGCTCGCCAAATACAAGCCGCGTCGTTTAGTCATCTACTCCCGTGACGAAATGAAACAATGGGAAATGGCCAAGCTTTATAGCACCGATGAAAGGGTACGTTTTTTCATCGGCGATGTGCGTGACAAAGATCGTCTATCACGTGCTCTAAACGGTATCGATTACGTTGTCCACGCAGCCGCAACAAAAATTGTCCCGACTGCTGAATACAACCCCTTTGAGTGCGTCAAAACCAATGTGTTTGGCGCCATGAACCTGATCGATGCCTGCATCGATCAGGGGGTCAAGCGTGTGGTTGCACTATCAACCGACAAAGCCAGCAGCCCGGCAAATCTGTACGGTGCGACCAAACTGACATCCGATAAACTGTTTATCGCCGGCAACTCTTACTCCGGCGACAAAGACACCCGTTTTGCCGTCGTGCGTTACGGTAACGTCATGGGTTCACGCGGCTCAGTTATTCCGTTTTTTATGAGCCTGGCCGACAAGGGTGTGCTACCCGTTACTGATGCACGCATGACCCGCTTCATGATCACCCTGGATCAAGGCGTTGACCTCATCTGGCGCGCCTTTGAAGACATGATTGGGGGTGAAATTTATGTGAAGAAAATCCCCTCAATGAAATTGACCGATGTGGCGCTGGGATGTGCCCCTGCCGCCAAACACGACATCGTTGGCATTCGCCCTGGTGAAAAGCTGCATGAGCAAATGATTGGCCCCGAGGATGCGCCGCACACCTACGAGTACGCTGAGCATTACAAAATCTTGCCGGCCATCCATAACTGGTGCTCGGATCCCAAGCGAATCAATGGCGGTAAGTTGGTTGCCCCCGATTTCACCTACTGTTCAGATAACAATGCCGAATGGATGAGCATCAGTACCTTGCAGGCGTGGATATCAAAAAACTCTGAAAATATTGGCAAGAACTGATGACCATGATTCCCTACGAACGAAAAGATACTAGTAAACTTACATTGTTGTAGTTGGGGAAATCCTATTCGATGACTTTTCGACCCAAGGTCAAGCCCATTTTATTGTCAAACAAAAATTTATTTCGAGATGAAAGTTGCAATTATTCCAGCGCGTGGCGGTAGCAAACGCATCCCGCGCAAAAATATTAAAGATTTTTGCGGTAGACCGATGATTGCTTGGGCTATCAGTGCCGCTAAGGAATCTCACTTATTTGAACACGTCATTGTTTCTACGGATGATGAGGAAATAGCAGAAATAGCGAAGAGTTGGGGGGCAGAAACTCCTTTCATAAGACCAGCGGAGTTGGCTGATGACCTGACGCCAACAGTTCCTGTCGTTTCGCATGCCGTCAAATCATGTCTTGAATTAGGGTGGGATGCTGACTACGTATGTTGCATATATCCTTGTGTTCCATTTCTACAAGTTGAGGATTTGGTTTCTGCTCTTGATTTGGCTAATACCCAGAATGCTGATTTTGTTTATCCCGTAACGGAATATGCTAATCCAATTCAGCGGGCAATGCGAAGATTATCAAATGGTGGAATGCAATTTCTTTGCCCTGAGCACGAGTTAACACGAACTCAAGATTTAGAAAGATCCTATCATGATGCTGGGCAGTTTTATTGGGGTGCGGCGTCCGCTTGGTTGGCGAAAAAGAAAATGCATACAGCGGGCATAGGGATGCCAATACCTAATTGGCGGGTTGTTGACATTGATTGTGCGGATGATTGGATGCGTGCAGAACTTATGTTTAAGGCCCTAAATTTGAGATCGACTGGCGAAATAGTACAACTGGCTTGAAAATGCAAATATTATTGATGGGATCTGCTGGACTACTAGGCAGCACCCTAAGCCCTTTTCTTAGCTCGCGTGGGTGCGATGTGAAAACACATAGCCGCAGCGATGGAGCGCAATGCCTGGCAGACCTCAGTGACCCAAGGGCAGCAAACGAGTTGCTGGGAAAGATTCAGCCTGACGTAATTATCAATTTGGTTGGATTGACCGATGTAGATCTTTGTGAGGTACAGCCCAATCAAGCCTATTTACAAAATGTCCGGAGCGTAGAGAACATAACAAACTGGATAAAACAAGAAAAAATATCATGTCACTTGGTGCATATTTCGACCGATCAAGTTTACGATGGTGCCAATACGCATACTGAAGAACTTGTCACGCTGACGAATTGCTACGCCTTTTCAAAATACGCTGGTGAAATGGCGGCGGCGAGTGTGCCAAGCACTATCCTTAGAACTAATTTTTTTGGCCGCAGTCATTGCGCCAAGAGACTAAGCCTGACGGATTGGTTATTCCGCTCACTTTCCAATAAAGACTCTATTCAAGTATTTGATGATGTGTTATTTAGCCCGCTTGCCATGTCAACACTTTCGGAGATGATAGAGTTGAGCATTCGAAATAAACCCATTGGGGTGTTCAATCTGGGGTCTCATGATGGTATGAGTAAAGCGGATTTTGCATTCGCATTTGCTGATGAACTGAATCTTTCAACCCGTGAGATGAAACGGGCCACTACTGATCAGGTAGCATTTATCAAGACCTATCGGCCAAAGGATATGCGGATGAATTCTGTAAAATTTGAAAATGCGCTAGGTGTCAAATTGCCTACTTTGAGAGATGAAATTAAACGAGTAGCAAAGGAGTACCATGAAGTTGCCTGAAACCATGTTGGAAATACAAGATAAGAAAATAGGTCGCGACTACCCGACCTATTTTATTGCCGATATTGCCGCTAATCATGATGGTGATCTTGAGCGCGCCAAGAATTTGATCTCACAGGCTGCTGACGCCGGTGCGAACGCAGCTAAGTTCCAGCACTTCACCGCCGGAACCATCGTCAGCGATTATGGATTCAAAAATCTGGGAGGCCAGCAGTCACACCAAGCGAGATGGAAAAAGTCTGTATTTGAGGTCTACAAGGACGCTAGCGTCAGTTTGGATTGGACTGAAACGTTAAAAGAGACCTGTGACAAGGCTGGCATTGCTTTTTTCACCAGCCCATATTCCATAGACATTGTGGATCATATTGATCCTTATGTACCAGCCTACAAGATCGGTTCTGGTGATATAACCTGGATCGAGATGGTGAAATACATTGCAGCAAGGCAAAAGCCTTACATAATGGCAACAGGTGCTTCCACTATAGATGATGTCCATCGAGCCGTATGCGCCGGGCTCGAAATTAATCCAAGACTTTGTTTGATGCAATGCAATACTAATTACACAGCCAGTTTAGAGAACTTTAAATATATTCAACTTAATGTGCTAAAAGTTTACCGTGATATGTATCCGGATTTAGTACTAGGCTTGAGCGATCACACGCCAGGTCACGCAACCGTTCTTGGTGCAGTAGCTTTGGGTGCACGAATGATTGAAAAGCACTTTACGGATGATATAAAACGGGTTGGTCCAGATCATGCATTTTCTATGGATGCTAATACATGGCGAGAAATGGTGGCACGGACACGGGAATTGGAAAATGCATTGGGAGTAGGAATCAAACAAGTAGAAGGAAATGAACAGGAGACAGTTGTCCTGCAGAGGCGTGCCATTCGTATGGCAACGAATCTTGCTGCCGGCAGCGTCTTGAGTCGAAATCATCTGGCTGTACTGAGACCTTGCCCAAAAGATGGTTTGCCACCCTATCAGATAGATGATCTAATTGGCAAACAGCTCAGGCGCGATATTAATTTGGGGGAGCTTCTGCGATGGATCGATCTAGAGTAGTCATCGTCATCCCCGCGCTAAATGAATCAGCATCTATCGTTGGTGTTGTTGAGGCAGCTGCTAGATACGGTATACCAATTGTTGTCGACGACGGATCAACTGATAATACGGCAGCACTAGCCACACAGGCTGGTGCCATGGTCGTTTCGCATGAAAGTAATCAGGGTTACGACGCGGCGCTAAATGCAGGTTTTAAAAAGGCCGCCGAACTGGGCAGTGAAATTATTATTACTATAGATGCAGACGGTCAGCATGATCCATCACTCATTCAAAAATTTGTCAATGCTATTGATGCGGGTGCTGACGTAGTTGTTGGTATTCGTAGCCGGCGGCAACGGTTTGCTGAGCATATATTCGCTTGGTATACACATTGGCATTTCGGGATTAAAGACCCTCTGTGTGGAATGAAAGCGTATCGAACCGTGGTTTATGAAGTGCTGGGCCATTTTGACGCATATGGCTCAATTGGCACTGAACTAACGATCTTTGCGGCGAAGCGAGGCTACCGTTTGGGTCAGATAGAATTTGAGGTGCGTGAGCGAGAAGGGCAGTCGAGGTTTGGGCAGGTTCTTGCGGGAAACTACAAAATACTCCGCTCAATATTTATAGCAACAACTTATTAGGCTTGTGGACTTGGGAATTAGAGTGAAGAAAGTGTTTGTAAATAGGATAACCCTATGAATGTAACTCAGCGGCTTGAAGTTATGTTCGATGAGCTGTGGCCGATTGGTCGTAGTATCACAGGCTCTGGATATAGGCAGTCACTTGACATACTGTCGTCGGTAATGCCGACTGATCGTTTAGTGTTCAAGACGGGACTAAAAGTATTTGATTGGTTAATTCCAAAGGAATGGATTGTTCGTGATGCTTATTTGATCGATCCCAATGGAAAAAAGCGTGCTGAATATAAAGTTAATAATCTCCATTTGATTGGATACTCCGTTCCATTCTCGGGAAGGATGGGGCTTGCTCAATTGAGGCCGCAAATTCATTCATTACCGGGACAGCCAGATGCTATTCCGTACCTTACTACTTATTATCGCGAAAACTGGGGTTTTTGCATGAGTGATCGTGAACTGCAGTCTCTCCCAGAGGGCGAGTATCAGGTTTGCATTGATACCGAGCTTGTGGATGGACACCTTGAGATAGGTGAAGCTGTTATAAAGGGCAAGAGTGACCGGGAGGTGTTATTTTCAACATATTTATGTCACCCCTCGATGGCTAATAATGAGTTATCCGGGCCATTGTTAGCATCCTTTCTTTATGAGCGTATTTCCGAGATGAGAAATCTTCACTACACTTATCGGTTTGTTGTTCAGCCTGAGACTATCGGTTCCATTGCCTATCTGAGCAAGCGTGGTGACTGGCTAAAAGAAAAGTTGGATGCAGGGTTTGTAATTACTTGCGTAGGCGATGCTGGCCTCTTTACTTACAAATCATCTAGGCGTGGCAATGCGTTGTGCGATCGGGTGGCTAAATTGATCTTACGGGATATCGGTGAGCACCGTCTTGAGGCCTTCGCACCATTCGGCAGCGATGAACGTCAGTACTGCTCTCCGGGTTTCAATTTGCCTGTTGGCTCTTTAATGAGAACCATGTACGGTCGATTTCCGGAATACCATACCTCCTTAGACGATAAGTTATTTATAAGTTTTGATGCAATGACTAAAGCTTTGGAGGCTTACTTAAAGATTGTCTCGGCACTAGAAGGAAATTGGGTCTGGAAGACGAATTTTCCTTTCTGTGAACCCCAGTTAGGCAAGAGGGGACTTTACCCCACTTTGGGTGCACAGAAGCAGAGAGAAAGAAAAGTCGAAGCGCTGATGTGGATTTTAAATCTAGCCGATGGGAAAAGTGATCTCTTGGAGATTGCTGAACGATCAGGTTGTGAAGTTGAGATGCTCATTTCAGTCGCAAGCGAAGCCGAAGTTGCTGGGCTAATTTCAAAGATATAATAGTAATTAATATGAACACCGATTATCAACTCGAGAAAATTGAATTTTGCCCGCTTTGTAACTCGCCCAAACGTAAGCAATGGAATCATCAAGCAGAACTTCTAATGGCCGTAAGCTGCGATTCATGTAATCTAGTTTATATGAATAATAGGCTTACCGAAGATGGGGTAGCACGCTACTACTCCAATTACAATGACAATAGAAACACCGTCAATCCAGACATGCTTGAGAAACGTCGCAAGATGTATAAGATGGATCGCAGCTTTGTCGAAATGTTTATTCATAATGGTTCTGTCCTTGACTATGGTGGAAGTTCAGGAGACTTCGTTGCTTCATTATCTCCTTCGATCAGAAAATTTGTGTTTGATATCGATGAGGCGGCCCTGAACGTTGGCCGACAGCGGCACCAGGAAGTCAAGTTTTATCACGATCTCTCAGAGTTAAATGACGGTCAATTATTTGATGCTCTAATTTTCAGAGGAACACTTCAGTATCAGAGAGATTTAAAAAAGATAGTTGAGTTTTGTCATTTGCATCTTAAAGAAAAGGGCTACCTGATATTTTTAGCGACACCTAATGCTGATGGACCTGCCGCTCGCTTGCAGCGCGAATCCTGGGTGCTATTCAATTGCTTCGAGCATCTATATTATTTTACCGTAGATACAGTCTCTACACTATTTTCAGATTTTGACCGTGTATATTTTGACTTCCCATACATCGGCACACCTTATGAAAATCGATCCAATGATCTCGATAAGTTTATTGCACTTTGTCGTGACGAAGAGCATCAGGCTCACTTTCCTTTTTGGGGGTCGATGATGAATGTGGTTTTACGTAAATAGTCTGAATTGTTTTACCACTAGAGACGTTTTGTATGGTGATGTTGTACCAAGATATATAATGAATCGAACAGACTAATTAATGAGTAGTGTTATGGACAGCAACAAGACGTTGAGCCTTTCGCCCAAAATCTTATTGGAAATTGAGGAGGCGCTGAATTACCCTCGTTTTTCCGAAATTTCTATAGGAGCGACGCTCACAGACGATTTGATGGTTTCTCTCTATCACGCTGGGCGGGTGTGGAATTGGCGTGCGAGAGTGAAAAATTTCCTTAGATATCGCTTTCAGCGTCTCTATCAACCTTCATTTGGTACGAAAGACCTTAGTGAGATTAAAGGCCGAATCGTATTTACTTGGCAATTTGATCGTGCAGACCTGAAGGCACTTGTCCTACCTCTAGTGGCAAATTATTCCCATGAAGATTCTGTTGTGCTTGGTGCGTTATCTTCGATGCAGGCGCAACTTGCCGATCAAACGTCATTTGTTTCTTGGAATGATTTTTCCATATTGGATATGAAGGCATGGAGAATGTGGCGGAGGGAGTTCGATCGCTGTCTGCCGATGTGGAGATATCGTTTACAGCAAGTGTTGGCGAAACACGCTGTTCCACCATACGTCGCTGAGTTTTTGCTTTCTCGTCTACATTTACAAACCAAGCGTATCATTGCTGCTAATCAATTCTTGAATATAGTTAGACCAAAGATGATTGTGACCGAATGCGCCAGGAGTGGGTTGGCCTCCTGTCTTGTCCTTGCCGCGAGGAAAAAAAGCATTCCAACTATTACCATGATTCATGGCGCTATGGAGCCTTACCCGTCGTATGGATTTGCTCCTATAATTACAAATTATGTATGTTGCTGGGGCGAGATACATAAAAATAATTTCATGGCATTTGGCACAAATCAAGAGCAGTTGATCGTAACCGGTTGTCACAGTATGACACGGGCGATTGAGATAAAACAGGATGCCGCACGATTGAAAATAGGTCTACCGGTGAATTTACCAGTCGTGCTTCTTGCAACAAGTCCAATCAAACTGGAAGATAGGAAAAAATACACTTCGGCATTTTGCGTTGCGATGACAAACCTTCCTGGCTTGTCGGCTATTATTAGGCTTCATCCGGCTGAAAATATTGCCGATTATCGAGCTCTTGTTGATGAATTCCCAAAGGTTAAATTCCTGCCAAATCTCTCAATGTCGCGAGATGAATCGTTGGCGGCAGTCGACCTCGTTGTGAGTCACGAAAGCAGCTTTGGTATTGATGCTCTTATAAAGAGGAAGTTGCTTATTATTTTGAACGTTTTGAATACCCCCTTGAAAGTCGGGAAAGAATTGGTCGAATTGGCGGGATGCCCAGCAGTTAGCAGCCCTGGCGAACTTGAGTCAGTAATACGTGAAATATTTGCAAGCAAGAATTATAGAAAAGTATTGCGTGATAAAGCGGATCAATATGTTCATCAATACTGCAATAGTTTTGGGCATGAGGCTGTCAATAATGTCTGTGGACTAATCGATTATGCTATCAACAGCGATACACAGAAAATTGAGTTGAGTCTACGCGCATGAACCTCGCCCGCAGTCTTGCATGGTACACGGCGACGGCGGTGATCAACAGCGCCGTTCCGTTCATGCTCCTGCCGGTTCTTACCCACTACCTAACTCTCTCAGACTACGGCTTATTGTCGGCCATCATCGCATACGTGACAGTACTTTCTCCAGTGATCATACTGGGCATGCCGACGCTGTTCTCGACTGATTGGCACCGACTGGAGCGTTCCGAGTTGCGTCGCAAGTCGGTTGTATGGTTGGGCTTGCCGCTCGCAGTGGGGGTGTCTCTTATTGTTGCATCATGGGTGCTGAACGATTTATTGGCAGTGCCGCTCGCCGTGCCCGCAGCCTGGGTGCCCGTCATACCTCTACTGGGACTGCTCGGTTTAATCCCTCAGTGGGCCGGTGTGATGTTCCAGATGGCCGACCGTCCACGGCACTTCGCGGCTTACCAAGGTGCCCAAGCTCTGTTGCTGCTGGGCACAACAATTACCTTCGTGGTGTTGATGGACATGCACTGGGAGGGTCGACTGTGGTCCATGCTCGTGTGCGGGGTGCTGGCAACCATTGTCGGCTTGCTGTTCCTACGGCCCTACCTATCGATAACAACTCCGAAACAGGATGATGTGCGCGAGGCGGTGAAGTTTGGTGCCGGCTTGCTTCCACATTCTGTCTTCAGTCAACTCGTCCGTCAGAGCGATCGGCTATTCATTCTTCATTTCATTGGGGCAGCGGCGGCCGGCGAATATGCCGTGGGATGGCAGGTCGCCAGCATTATGTTGGTGCTGCTGTCTACGTTCAACCAAGCATGGACGCCCTACCTTTTCCAGAGTCTGGCGCAGGCCGACGAGCAGCGCAAGTTGGCGCTGGTCAAACTCTCGTACTGGATTGCGCTCGGATTCGTAGTCCTGTTCTTAGTCATCAACTTAGCATCGCCCCTGATCTTCTCGAAACTGATCTCTGCGAAATACCACGATGCCCAGCGTTTTATCCCTTTTATCACATTGGGATATCTTTTCATGGGTTTTTACTTGTTAGTGACCGACTATATCTTCTATACAAAAAAAACTTACTTGTTCTCCATATTGACTACCTCCAACGGTGTAATCAATATTGCACTGAATTACTTTTGCATACATAGATTCGGAGCAATCGGTGTCACATATGCATTCGCAGCAAGCAGCGCCATTATGATGGTCGCTGCCTGGTTCCTGGCCCACAAGGTTTACCCAATGCCATGGATGGGCGATCTCACTAGATGCCGAAGGACTTAGCCATGTTGGGTAAATTGTGCACCAAATGGGTTCTCGATCCTCTTCGCCAAAGTCAATTGTAGTGACCCGAAGGGCTCTGCACAAATTAAGCTGCTAAAAATGGTTTACAAAATTCGCCCTTAGAGATGTTGGAAATGCGATGATGCGCAGAAACACACGTTAAAGCGGTGAAGCGACCCTATCTTAGATTGAATCTAACGACGAAGAAGACATACAAGAGCGATTACTTTTCATTCTGTGGAACGGCAAAATTTTTACAAATGTACAAAATAAGGTATTACTGGCGATTGTTAATTACCCAAATTTTTTGGAAAATATTTCTTGGCGGACTTGGTAAGCGAAGTGTTATTCATAAACCTTTGATAATCACTGGTTCAAAGCGAATCTTTATCGGAGAGCACTGCCATATCCGCGACTTTGCCCGCCTTGAAGTAATTCATCGACCAGAGCTTGGATGGAATGCGACGCTCAGAATTGGGAATCGCGTGGGCATCGAACAAGGTGCGCATATCGTCTGCCAAGGCGATGTCACGATCGAGGATGACGTCTCCATCACTGCCAATTGCGCGATTGTCGACACATACCATCCGCACGACCCGCCAGATACTCCACCGAAAATCGGAGATCGCCTTCCGAAAGAACATACATTTGTTTATATCGGTGCCGGCACTTTTATCGGAATGAATACGGTGGTTCTCCCCAACGTTCGCATCGGCAAGGGTTGCATCATCGGCGCGAACTCGGTCGTCTCCCAGGATATTCCGGATTACGCGATGGCGATGGGGTCGCCTGCCCACGTTGTTTCTCTGTTCGACACGAAAACACGGACATGGTCCTGATCGCCTGCCGTAACTATTGATTGAATTTCGCCATGACTATTGACGCCTGTAAGCAACTCGCCCTCGCCGCCCCGCCTATCGGAAAGGGCCAAATCTCCGAGCACTTCCTCGCGGAGGCGCTGCGAATCCGCGCCGTGGAGCAGAAGTTTCTGGCGCTGTTCTCCGCTGGCCAGATGAACGGGACCGTGCATACCTGCGTCGGACAGGAGTTCAGCGCGGTCGCGGTGGCCGGGCAATTGACCGACGACGACTGGGTCACTTCCAACCATCGGTGCCACGGTCATTTCGTCTCGCGCACCAAGAACTGGCGAGGCCTCATCGATGAACTGCGCGGCCTGGACAGCGGCGTCTGCCGCGGCATCGGCAGCAGCCAGCATCTGTACGCCCACGGCTTCCTGTCCAACGGTCTTCAAGGTGCCTTTGTTCCCGTCGCGGCGGGCATCGCCCTGCACAAGAAGCGCAAGGGCGAAGCGGGCATCGCGGTGTCCTACATCGGCGAGGGTACCCTGGGCGAAGGCGTGCTGTACGAGGCGATGAACCTTGCGGCTCTGTTCAAGCTGCCCCACCTCATCGTCTGCGAAAACAACCTCTACTCGCAGTCCACTCCGCAGAGTGTCGGCATCGCCGGCGATATCGCCGCTAGGCCGCGATCATTCGGGCTGCGCGTGTTCGAAGCAGACACCTGGCACGTGGAGTCACTGCTCGAGACTGCCCGCCAGGCCATCGCCCACGTTCGCGAACAGCGAGAGCCCGCCTTCCTGATCATCAAGACCTATCGTCTGAATGCTCACTCCAAGGGCGATGATGACCGCTCCAGGGACGAGGTGGCGTTCTTTCACACGCATGACCCGCTGAACAAGCTGCTCGAGGATCCGCGATGGGCGGCGGTAAACGCAGGCATCGTGGCCGAGATTGACACCCATGTTGTCGAGACCCCGAAAGTCGTCATGCCTTTACAGGAGTATCTGCGTGATCAATTGCCGCGCAAGGTTTCCACGCGTCTGCTTCCCGTCGCCTATCGCAAGGTACGCATGGTCCAGGCGCTCAACCAGGCCTACCGCAAGACCCTAGACGAGGGTGCCATCCACATCGGCGAGGATATCCACGATCCCTACGGCGGTGCGTTCAAGGTCTCGAAAGGCTGGATGGATGCCCATCCCGAGTCGGTGTTTACGACCTCGATCTCTGAGGCTGGCCTAGTCGGGCTGGCGACAGGTGCGGCCCTGATGGGAACGCCCGCCTGGGCAGAGATCATGTTCGGCGACTTCATGACCAATGTCTTCGACCAGATCGTTAACAACCTGGCAAAGATCCATCACATGTATGCCTTCCAGGCGAGTGCACCAGTGAGGATTCGTACGCCGATGGGGGGCAAGCGCGGCTACGGACCAACGCACTCGCAGTCGCTCGAAAAGCTGCTGGTCGGAATCGACAACGTCGCCACGCTCTACCTGACATCCCTGGTCGACCCCGGTCCCACCGTGGCCGAAGTGACGGCCTTTGCGGGCCCGGCGCTCGTCCTCGAGAACAAGGTCGACTACGGCAAGTTCATTTGGGAATGCCCAGATGACCTGGAACTTCTGCGCGAAGCCCGACCGGTAGGCAGCCTGCAGATCCGCCCACGTAATGCGGCCGCCACCCTGACCTTGGTGGCCTATGGCGAGACCGCGCGCGACCTGGCCGAGCACCTGCGCACCCTGTTCATCGAGACCGACCTGGTGCCAGAACTCATTGTTCTCCAGATGATTCATCCCCTCGACATCAAGCTCATCGAACGCTCGGTTGATCGCACGCATCGGCTGGCGGTGGTGGAAGACGGCAGCAGCGCCTTCGGCATCGGGGGTGAGATCATTGCGCGACTGGCCGAGCGCAAGGCGCCGATGCTGAGAGTGCTGCGCATCGGGGCCGAACCCGTGCCCATTCCCTCGATCACATCTCTCGAACTCAGCGTCCTGCCGACAGCCGTCCGCGTGATCGAACAGCTTCTGAAGAGCGACCTCATTGAATCCGCATCATGACCCAAGTTTTTGTTCCTAGAGAATCGGTCAACGACCAGACCGTCCTTATCCAGCGCGTGCGCGTGCCAAGTGGCACCGCAGTCCAGGCCGACGCCGTGGTCGTGGAGATCGAAACCTCCAAGACCGTACTGGAAGTGCAGGCCCCAAGCTCGGGCGTGATCGTGCACGCCCTCAAGGAAGGCCAGGAGGTCGAAGTCGGCGCCTTGCTTTTCACGGTGCAAGGCGCCGACACCGCAAGCGCCGCGCCGGTACCCCCCGCGACCTCGCCGGAGGCTCCTCCGGTTTCCCCTGTAGCGCAAGCGCCAGCTGCTGCGCAGCTCGACCAGACTCCCGCGGCGCAGGGTGGACCGGCCGTCCTCTCGAAGGCAGCCCAGGCCGCCGCGAGTCGGCTGGGTATCGCCCTCGACGCATTCCAGGGCCGATGGGTCACGCGCGCCGACATCGAGCGCGGCCGCCCCGCCGAGACTCGTGCCGAGCAGGCATCCGGTGTGATCGACACGGCGCGCGAACCGGCACCGAAGGTGTCGCTGTCGGTAGACCAGACCTACGAAGAGCGGGCTCTGACCATGCGCAAGCGTGCGGAAGTGGACAACCTCACACTGGGCCAGCACGCCGAAACCGCTTCGACCATCGGCATCGTCATCTCGCTGCCGGGCAACCGGCTCGTGGCACCTGATTTCCTGTTCCGCGACAGCATCTCGGACCTGGTCGTTTTCGAAAGCGCAAGGCTGTTTCGGGAGTATCCTGAACTCAATGCCTTCAACATGGATGGCAAACGGATCGGGCTCTACGCCAATATCAACTTCGGCATTTCCTTCGACAACGTCGCCAACCTCAAGGTGTTGACGCTCCGCCATGCTGACAAGTTGAACCTGCCCGAACTGCAGCGAGGAATCTCCGGGCTGCTCGACATCTTCGAGAGCAACAAGCCAATTCCCGCCGAACTGCTGGGCGGATCGACGGTCACGCTGTCTGACCTGTCCGCCACCAGCGCCTCGTTCATGCTCCCGCTGCTGAACGGGCGGCAGTCCCTGATTCTCGGCATCGTTAAGCGATCGCCGGGAACGTTCGAGGTGATCGTGAGCTTCGATCATCGAGTAACTGAAGGGCTTCGTGTCACACGGTTCCTGGAGGCCCTGCGCGACCGGGTTCTCTCGCACTATCGTGATAGCAAGGGACAAGTCCGGATCGCCTGCCGCTTCTGCGGCAAAGCCATGCAGGACGAACTGCACCTTGGCCACCGCGGCATGCTGAACATGACGCTGCCATCCGGCGAAACCGCGGTGCTGTGCCGCAACTGCTTCGAGGGGCGCTGAAATGGTCTCGAATACCGCTGCCGAATTCCTGGGCACGCTGCTCAATCGTCCGCTGACGGCTGCCACGCCGCTGCGCCTGTCCTCCGCCCAACGGGCACGTTTCAATGCCTGGCTGCACGAACGCGGAACCCAGGTCCAGGATCAGCGCCTGTCAGGCGAGTTCACGATCGCCGAACTCATCGGTGATGGGGCTGCGGCCGTCCCACCGGCGCCTGTGGCCGCATCGCCGCGCCCCGCGACGGCCGCATCTGCGACGCTGCCGATCGAGGTCGGTCTTGACATTCAGTCCGTGGCGGAACTCACCGACGGCATCAACCTGCTGGACCTCAAGGGAGACAGCCAGATGACCAGATTGTTCACCGCACGTGAGTTGTCTTATGCCCAGGCCCGGCCTTCACCGGCCGAGACCGTCGCCGGACTCTTCGCAGCCAAGGAGGCGATCCGCAAGAGTCTGGGTGGCCCCGCCTGGACCCCTGAACAATTCCGGGCCATTGAAGTGCTTTCCGACGAAGATGGTCGTCCGACCTTTCCTGGTTTTGCCGTCAGCATCTCTCACAGCGGAGGCATCGCGGCAGCTGTCGCCTGCCGATCCAACTGTCAGTCCAAGGGATTGAAAGGCGAGGCTACGCGGCCGCAAGTGGTCTCACCAACTCAAGCCGACGTACCGCCCACTCGGCGCTTAGAGAGCCTGCTGATCGGATCCATCATGACCCTGGTCGTCCTGCAACTGGCAATTCTACTGCTCCATCGAGCCTGAGCTACTGCAACTGGCGGTATTAAGCCCTCGATATAAATCACGATGTAATCCAGATGCTTCCGAAATAGTTACTTATTACCCGACAACAGACAATGACTATTAAAGACTCTCTCCTTGCCGTCCTAATGTACGCACTGCCAATGAATAGCAACCGAAGAATGATTGTTCGCATGCTTAAGCAAGTATCCCGTTCGCCAGCCACGGCAGTCGCCCGGATAAACTACGTTAATATTTCTAACTTCCTACGCTTTACCAAGCATGTCTTTCACTGCCCAATTTGTGGTCAACAGACCACGCCGATTTATGATTTTCCGAACCTGGCAGTTCGTCGTGAGCACAAGATTGGGGTACTACGGGAAACACTTCAATGTCGTAAATGTTTTGCATCTATGCGGCAGCGCAGTTTGGCGCTCAAGTTGCTGGAACATTTATATGAGCGGACGACTGTTCGACATGAATCAATCGCAGCTCTCGCAGCTGCTGGCTTGGGAGGCATTCGCCTGCTCGATACCGATAATTTTAGCGCGATCAGCAACTTGTTACGAAAAGATCCAAGCTACATCCGTTGCAGTTATCTACCTGACAGGAACTGGGGCACGGAGATCGAGCCAAATTACTACAATATCAACCTCGAACAGATTGATTTTCACGATGCTAGCTTCGATATAGTGCTCACTTCCGACGTGATGGAACACGTGCGTGACAGCGACGCTGCACACGCAGAAATTCAACGCGTACTTGTATCAGGAGGTGCATACATCTTTAACGTCCCATACGATGAGAGATTAGAGCATGATATCCAATTGGTGGATACCAGCACCGCAGAGGACGTATATCTGTGTGAGCCTCAGTACCACGGTGATCCGTTAACTGGAGGAGTCTTGGCCTACCGTGTGTTCGGCCGGGACCTGATCAGCAAGTTATCAAACCTTGGTTTCCGTGTTGATTTCAATCGACTCGAGCAAGAGGAGTTTCTAGTTACAGATGGTGACGTGTTTATTGCCATAAAAAAGGACTGAGTAAACATGAACATTCTCATTACTGGTGGTGCCGGCTTCATCGGCTCAAATCTCGCGAAAACCCTAGTCGCACGTGGTCACGCCGTTACAGTCATAGACAACCTCTCACCGCAGATCCATGGTGAAAACTCGCCACTGCTAGTTTCTATTCGCGAACAGGTCCGTTTCCTGCGGGGCGATGTCCGTAATCGAGAGGATTGGATAACCGCACTTGAGGGTCAGGAAGTAGTGGTTCATTTGGCAGCCGAGACTGGTACTGGTCAATCGATGTATGAAATTGAACGCTATGTCGATGTCAATATCCGCGGCACCGCGCTACTATTAGACATCTTGGCAAACCAATCGCACAGCGTGCGCAGACTTGTCGTGGCCTCTTCTCGCTCGATATACGGAGAGGGCCGTTATAACTGCTCCACCCATGGGACCGTTTATCCTCAGGCTCGCGCGGCAGATGCTATGGAAAGTGGTGATTTCCATGTGAAATGCCCGCACTGCAATACAAACGCAGAACTGATGGCCACGACTGAGGATAGTCAAATTCATCCATCCTCAATCTACGGTATTACTAAACAGAATCAAGAACAGATGATTTTGACCATAGGAACCTCTCTGGACATTCCATCTGTCGCTTTGCGCTACCAGAACGTCTATGGTCCGGGACAATCCCTCACAAACCCCTATACTGGTATACTGTCCATTTTTTCAACTCGAATCAAAAATGGGAATGAAATCGTGATTTTTGAGGATGGAGAAGAAAGTCGCGACTTCGTTTTCATTGAGGACGTGGTAGATGCCACAATTGCTAGCATTGAGATGGTGGACCTGGGTCAGCACGTCGCGAATGTAGGCACCGGCGTTCGAACCAGTGTGCTAGATGTGGCCCGTTCGCTAATCGCCGCGTACGGCAAGGAAGTACCGGTACGTATATCCGGCAACTTCCGGCTAGGCGATATCCGGGACAACTACGCCGATATAAGTAAGGCTCGCGTCTTGCTTGGATTTGATCCGAAAGTAGACTTCTCGACAGGTATTCGTCGATTCGCGGCTTGGGTCGACTCGCAAGATGTTAAGACTGATACTTACGAGGCAAGCATTTCTGAAATGCGCGCAAAAGGGCTATTAAAATAATGGCTGGCGGTTGCAAAGACTTAGAAGGTCGCCAGATTTTATTGATTGGAATCGGGTTTTACGATTACGAGCAATCGATAGCCGATGAACTACGACGACAAGGTGCGACCGTATTTCTTTACGACGAACTGCCGCCAAATGTTCGCCAAGGCGCAATTGCAACCCTACTACGTCTATGCAAGGTTAATATTAGCAGTTTAGTGCGCATTCATCATACAAAAATCTTGAATGAAATGTCGGCACATCGTATCGACCAAGTGTTAGTGATTAAAGGTGAGTACATCACTCCCTGGTTCCTTGACGCATTGAAAAGCGCACACAACGGAGTTCAGCTAATTGCATATCACTGGGATTCTCTTGTCAGATACCCGAATTTAGTGGAACAGCAGTCTCACTTTGATAGGGTCTTTACCTTCGATCATGCAGATGCCGAGCGCTTTCCCCGTTTTAAATTACGCCCATTATTCTTTCGACCTGAAATCTCACAGGGGAAGAATGGTGTTTCAGTCGAAATGCACGATTTAAGTTTTGTTGGATGGCTTCATCACGGACGTCTACATCAAATAGAAGAAATTTACAGTTGGGCTGCCAATCACAACATAAGAACTTTTTTTTATCTATATACCGGCTGGCTTTCAATGGCACGTCTAAGTCTTCAAGGCAAGGGGAGATTTGTAAAATCTCGCACAATGGGTTATAAAGATTATGTTCGCTTGCTTCACGCCTCTCGTGCGATTATTGATTTACCCCATCCCGAACAAACCGGCTTAACTATGCGCGCCATCGAAGCGATTGGCGCCGGGAAAAAATTAGTCACAACAAGCAAAGATATTAGTAAATATGAATTCTATGACCCAAATAATATCTTCGTGCTTAATCACGACGAAATAACGATTGATCCAATGTTTTTTGAGTCGCCATATAACGAGTTGAAAGATCATATTGTAGAGAAATATTCTCTTAATTCATGGATTTGCGACATATTTGAAGTTAATCAAGTCAGCGCATAAATGGTTGGTATCGAAACAAGATGCTAATATTCAAGAGCATGCGCACATATGTTTTCCAACAATTTTCAAAATTTTTATTGTTAATCTGATGCTAAAGAGACAACGTCAGTATCATGATGGCTTATGATTGTAAAACTGAAAATATTCTTGCCGTGCTAGTATTGTACGAGAGAGATATTGAGCAAGCGGAATCATTAATTACTTTAAAGAGCCTGCTGAGCGAGAGCATTAATACAAGGCTTGTTTTAAAGCACATTTTAATCTACGATAATTCAGAGAGACCCCATACGCTCAAGTTATCAGACTCGACATCAAACGTTACGTATGTTCACAACCATCACAATGGTGGAACTGTCGCGGCATACATTGAGGCAATTGAACTTGCACAGAAAATAGCCGCAGACTGGTTATTGTTGCTTGATCAAGATACGATACTTCCTTTGAATTATTTAACTTCTGCAGCAAATGAATTGAATAAGACTCAAGTAAGCAGAATTGATGCACTGATTCCATATGTAAAACATGGCGAAGAAATAATTTCACCAACCTTGCTAACTAAGTATGGATCAATGATACCGTTTACCTACGGTAGAAATAAAAATGAATTCAACGTCGTCACAGCAATATCTTCTGGCGCGCTATTAAGGCGACAGTCACTTAAGAAGATATTTCCATTGCCCTTAGGGATTTGGTTGGACTATGTTGATCATTGCATTTTTCTTCAATTTCATAAACTGGGATATCAAATTCTTGTATTTGATTCAGTTATTGAACATGATTTATCCGTGAAATCGCCATTAAATATAACTGAATTTAGAATATTGAGCATATTGCATGGGGAGTATATTATAATTCGAATGCTTGGCTGGTATGCAATACTATTTTACCCCGTAAGATTTGTTGGTCGCTTATTGAAATACTCAGTTAAAAATCCAAAACTTTTGATTCCGATGTTAAAGTGGGTATTCTCGCCTAGCTATTTTAAATAGCAGTGTAACTACTCTATTTACTGCAATCAAAAAAAATGGGCAAAATGAGATATATCTCTTGTAAAACAGTGGCAAGACATGATGGAAACGCTTTTTACTATTACCCTGCTTGAACTTTTCATCGGCGGCTCCGGACGATTGCTCGAAGTTGGTTCTGGGACTGTCCGAATGATCTTGTTTGCTGGGTGCCTGGTTGTCAGTTTAATAACGGCCCTCAGCAATAGACACAAAAACTCTGGTATTGCACTCGCTTTCGGTTTAGTCATCTGTTATTTAACTGTTCATTTAACGGCACTCCTAATTGGATTGACTAAGGGAAATGATCTTGGGACAATGATGGTTGAAATGCAGCAATCTTTGTACTGGCTTGCTGCCCCATTTCTAGCATTAGTGCTGAGTTCGCATGATATGGTCACCCACGCTGCGAAGTTAATTAGAGTCTCAGGTGTGGTTCTTGCCCTGGGTTACATCGGCGTTATCGTTGCGCTTTTGCTGTCTTTGATTGATTACAGAGAACTCTATATTGCCCTTAGTTCAACTGGTGAGTTCATGTTTCGAACCGAGACCTTCTTTTTTTATAAGGGATTTATTTATTTAGCGATTTCTGCGGTGTTTTTTATATCGACAGAAGATAAATCTTTGCTTATATGGGGAACAATAGTAATCATGGCCTTGGCACTGACCTTAACTCGGGGCTTCATGTTGGCAACAGCTCTTTCAGTAGTTCTATTGCTATTTACACAACGCCGGTGGCGTCACCTTTGTATGGCACTTATTGTTATATCGACTGCAGCGATCTTTATATTGATTTATATGCCATCTCAAGAAAATACTATTTCAGACAGTCGTGATCGATCAGATATGGTACGGGTTGAGGATTTTTCCTACATTGTAAGTAATACTAGTGTTAAAACTATACTAATTGGTGAGGGTCTGGGGACTTTAATTAACGATCGGCGCCAAGTTGAGAATACTTTTCTATGGGCATTTTGGCGTTTAGGTATTATTGGGGTTTTGTTTTGGCTAACGCCTTTAATTCTTTGTCTGGTGTATTTTACTAGGATTGGACGGCACGATACGAATTTCCGTTTGGCAAGTGCATACTTTTTTTCAACGATTCTTATTTATATCCAAACTTTAAGTAACCCCTATTTAAACAACCCAATCGGACTATCGTTTGTCATAATAGCCATCTTTTCTTTGAGAACCATGTCCAAAAATTCAGCGCGAAATCCTATCAGGATGACTGATAACCTAAAGAAGTGAAATAACATAATAGATAACTCTAGATTTAGTCTTTAGGCTACCAAATCTGGCGGCATTACGCAATACTGTTCGAGTAAATTTTAGATCCATGGCTAATTTTTCTATTTCGGTTGTTATGGCAACCTACAACGGTACGCACTATCTCAGAGAGCAGCTTAGGTCGGTATTGGACCAGTTGCTGCAAGGAGATGAACTCATCATCGTCGACGATGATTCTCAGGACGGGACGTTTGAACTCATCCTTTCATTTGAGTCATCTAAGGTTCGAATCATTCGAAATCCAGTTAACCTTGGTGTTCTTGCTACTTTTGAGCGAGGTCTTCTGTTGGCGAAGAATGAGTTTATTTTTCTATGTGATCAGGACGATGTATGGCTGCCGGGAAAACGCACTGCATTCTTAGCGGCCTTTGCTCAGGATCCGAGCGTGTCAGTGGTCATTTCTGACTCACAGGTGATTGACGCACAGGGGCGAGTCATTGCACCCTCTTTTATGGAAACAAGGAGAGGTTTTGACGGAAGCCTCTTGGGAACACTATGGCGTAATCGCTACTTGGGATGCGCGATGGCTTTGCGTCGTCGTTTGCTTTCGATTTCACTGCCGGTACCTCGCCAAGTTCCGATGCATGACATGTGGTTTGGTGCCATGGGACAGATATATGGTAAGGTGGTCTATCTGCCCACCCCTTTCTTGCAGTGGCGGCGCCACACCGACAATGCATCCCCTTCGCATCATCAATCAATTTCAAGGAAATTTAGTTGGCGGATGGCCTTGTTTGTCTCTGTGTGCCTGCGTATGGTATCGTTCAAGCTCGGTCTTCAAGTCAACCAGTTGTGTAATACCCATGCATCAAAGGAAGCCGAGCTTCCAAAGCGTCGGTAGACGTTCGATTTGAATCTGATCGGATGGGATATTTAGACCTAGGGCGCCGGGGGGGGGGGCCGTAACCGTACAAATTTCTTGCCGTGAAGGCTGCGTAATATTGCTGGAAGCAGCCTAGGCGAATAAAACCCCGATTCGGATGGGCGAGGTTCATTTGTCGAATTCGCAAAGCAATGATGAGTGGTTTGGAGATAGTCTGATTGAATATTCGCGCTGACCATGGCTGCGTACAACCTCACGAGGATTCGCACGCTAAGTCAAATGCATCCAAAAAATGGCGTAACGGGCCAGAAATGCAGGAAAGCAAGGCTAAAAATTAACAAAATTATCCATGAAATGACCCGAATTCCACAATGCGTAGGCCGAGGATGAAGACTTTAAGTAATCAGGGTTGGTTCCACGACTATTTGTGGACTATTTCAGTTGTCTGTTAGTTGTGCATTTATGAATGATTCCATTAATATTACAATAATAAGTGCTGTATACCCGCCAGAGCCACAAATATCGGCGCGCATGGGTTTTGATTTAGCTAATTATTTGACTGACTTAAAGTACTCTGTAACGGTTTTGTGCCCACAGCCTTCTCGCCCTTCCAAGGCCATTTATGGAGATTACTCAAATATTAGATTTCCAGTTATCAATATTGAAAATGGAGTCAATGTCGTTCGGTTGCCATCTTTTGCTTCACCTAAGTCTAGACTATTTTCAAGAATGTTTGAGAGCTTTAGTTTTGGTCGCGAGGTTACAAAATACTTATCCGATCAAGAAATAAAGCCAGATGCTTTATATGTGAATTGTTGGCCAATATTTGCACAGACTATCATTGCAAAAGTTTCTAAGAAATATCATCTTCCTTTTGTGCTACAGATAATGGATATTTATCCGGAAGCGCTTATAAGTAGACTTCCTTTATTTGTTCGGTTATTGATAAATTGGCCTTTGAAAAAGCTAGATACCTGGGCCGCAAAAACGGCAGCTTCTGTGATAGTGATCTCGCAAAACATGCGACGCATTTACGTCGAAGATCGTCAAATACCAGCTCAACGTGTTTCTATTATTTTTACCTGGCAAAATGAGGACTTCTTTGATAAGGTTATTTCAAGATCGGAAAGTTGCAGGCAGTACAAAATTTCTCAGCAACCGTTTACCTTTTTATACTTAGGAAACATTGGTCCAGTATCAGGTGTTGACGTCTTAATTCGTGCATTTGCTGAAGCATCCATATCTAATGCCCAGTTATTGATAGTGGGGGATGGAGTTGCAAAGTTTGATTGTGTTGATTTGGTTTCAGAGTTGAATCTGTCCAGTGTACATTTTATTTCTGATCTAGATGCGGCTAATGTACCTGTTTTACAGAGTATGGCGCATGTGTGCATGCTCCCTATGAAGCGAGGGAATGGTATGAGTTCAATTCCTTCAAAACTTCCTTCCTATCTGTTTTCAGCCAAGCCAGTGATTGCAACAGTAGACCTTGACAGTGATACGGCTCATTTTATTCGTCAAGCCGAATGTGGGTGGGTTGGTGAACCGGAAGATTTGATTTGGCTAGCTGCTAAAATGAAAGAGGTGAGTGAGTTTCCGAGAGAGAAACTTGAATGCCTTGGGAAGAATGGTAAGAGATATGGATTAATGCATTTTTCAAAAAAATCTGGCGTAGTGAGACTAGCTAATAAAATACTTGAGGCCGCAGGTGTGGATGTATGATTCGTACGTTTGAAATGTGTGATGTTGATGAGGTGGTTGCTGTTCATATTTCTAGCTTTCCCGGATTTTTTCTTTCTTTCTTGGGTTCCAGATTTCTGTCACTTTTTTATTCTGGCATCTGCGCTGCTCCTGAAGGAATTTGCTTTGTTTACCTCAATGAAGCAAGTAGACCGGCCGGATTTGTGGCGGGGTCGTCAAATCCAAGTGGATTCTATTCACGTCTCTTGAAGCGATGCTGGTTTAAGTTTGCTTTAGCCTCAATAGGGCCTATTTTAAACAAACCCTCAATTATAAAACGGGTAGCTCGAGCCATGCTTCTCCCTTCTCGCAATCCGGTTGGGGAACATGTCGCCGGTCTTTTTTCAATAGGTGTGTGTCCAGAACTTCAGGGTGCAGGTGCCGGGAAGAAGCTTGTGCAGGCTTTTCTCAATGAGGCTCAGAATCGTGGGTGTAAAAGAGTTTTTCTAAGCACTGATCGTGATAATAACGAAGTTGTAAATCAGTTTTATTTGGACTGCGGTTTTATAGTTGAACGACAGTATGTAACGCCTGAAGAACGGAGAATGAATGAGTTTTGGATAACGTTACCCGCTTTTTTGGGTTAGAAATTAATGGGCTTGCAAGAATGTGGAAGATACAATTTTTTGGAACTAAATTTCGAGAACCACGAGCGTGATGCCGCGTTGGCTACCGCGGATAGCGGTTGGCTGACATTGGGTGAGCGCATAGTGGAGGCTGTGGCCGCTTTCAACACTTTTTTGGGTCATGGGTGCTGTAAACATCTGTCGCCAATTGCACTACTGCGTTGACTATGGCACTGAATGTTGGGGGCACGCCCGGCGGTGGCTGATTGCACCTCCGATTTGGACTGGAATATTTCGGCCGACACCATTGAAATAAATCGCACCCCGCACCAGGGCGGTAATTGTGGTGCACTTCACGGGCTTTCCGTGGAACGTTGCCCCCAGCGACAAGCTCTGTCATGAGCGAGGCATCAAGCTGATTGAGGACGTGGCGCATGCATTCGGCGCGTCGATTTATAGGCAGATGCGTGGCACTTGAGATGATGTTGGCTGCCTCTCTTTCTTTAGCAATAAAAATCTTTCCATTGGTGAAGAGGGTATAGTCGTAGCCTGTGACCAGGCCATTTCGTGGTGGCTGCGGTATCAGCGCTCACACGGAATGATAGCGCTCATGCTCGAGCGGAGAAAGGGGAGTGCAATCAGTTGCGATGTGGCCGAAGTTGGGCTGAACTACCGCATGTACGAAATGCGCGCTGACATCGGGCTGGTGGAATTGTACAAACTACCAGTTGGTAATCTGCGGCGCGGTGACCTGATAAAGTGCTAGAGATCGCCGGGATGAGTGCGCCCGAAAGCAAAAGAAATGCCGAACAAGTGCTGAAAAGCAGTCCATAGGTGCGTAAAGCTGCACCACTTTGAAAACCTGCGAATGGAATTCCTCCATTTGAAAGCTACCGACTCGCAACCCCATTCGGTGCGCGTTATTCAGGCAATCCTTAAGAACCATGAATCAAACATTTTTACCCTTTGCACTCCCCGAAATCGGCGAAGAAGAGATTGCTGAAGTCTCGAATGCGCTGCGTTCAGGCTGGGTCACGACAGGTCCAAAGACAAGGCAGTTTGAACAGGCATTCACTGAGTACCTTGGCGGAGGCCTGGAATGCTTGGCCGTTAACTCGGCTACGGCGGGTCTGCACTTGGCTCTGGAGGCGCTTGGTATTGGTCCAGGTGACGAAGTGATCACCACGACGCTTACCTTTACGGCGACCACAGAGGTGGTGCGCTACCTCGGCGCCGATGCGGTGTTGGTGGACGTGGACCCGGTGACGCTGAACATCGATGTGGCCCAAATCCGCGCCGCGATTACGCCGCGCACCAAGGCGATCATGCCCGTGCATTACGCTGGCTTGGCGTGCCCAATGGATGAGATTCTGGCGCTCGCACGCTTATACGGGTTAAAGGTGGTTGAAGACGCTGCTCACGCTTTACCAACCACATGGGGTGGCACACTGGTGGGGCAACTGCAGTCTGATATCACGGTCTTCAGCTTCTACGCCAACAAGACCATGACCACCGGCGAGGGTGGGATGGCTGTGACTCGCAATCCCGAGCTTGCCAAGCGCATGAAGGTGATGCGCCTGCACGGCATGAACCGTGATGCGTTTGATCGCTTTACTTCGAAGACCCCAGCTTGGTATTATGAAGTTGTGGCGCCGGGCTTCAAGTACAACTTGACGGACATCGCCTCGGCCATGGGTATCCATCAGCTTGCCAAGTTGCCGCGGTTTCTTCTGCGACGCCAGTATTTGGCGGCGCGCTATTTTGAGAAGCTTGCAGCGCTGCCGCTGATCTTGCCTGCAGATGCACCTGCAGGCGATGTGCACTCTTGGCACCTGTATGTGATTCGACTTAGTGCAGAGGCCAAGGTGACGCGCGACCAGGTAATTCAAGGGCTGTCTGATCGCGGTATTGGCACCAGCGTGCATTACGTTCCCTTGCACCGGCACCCCTATTGGCGTGACCGCTATCGCCTCACGCCTGAAATGTTCCCGCAGGCCGATGCTGCATACCAGACGATGCTCAGCATCCCGTTGTTCACGGCCATGAGTGATGCTGACCAAGACCGTGTTATCGTTGCGCTTGTCGAGGTTCTTGCCTGATGCTGAAGCGGGGCTTCGACGTTGCCTTTTCGGCAGCTGTATTGTTGACTTTGGCGCCGCTGCTGCTTGCCGTGGCGCTGTGGGTGAAGCTCGATTCGCCCGGGGCGGTTTTTTTTCGGCAACGGCGCGTGGGTTTGCGGGGGCGTGAGTTTTTGATCTACAAGTTTCGCACAATGGCAATGGATGCCGAAGCCAACGGCCCGCAGATCACCATCGGTGCCGATGCGCGCATTACCCGTTCTGGCGCGTTTCTGCGCAAGTACAAGATTGACGAGTTCGCGCAGTTCATTAACGTGCTGCTCGGCGATATGAGCGTGGTGGGACCGCGACCTGAGGTGCCACAGTACGTGGCGTTGTACCCAAGCGGAATGCGGGAAATTGTACAGAGCGTGCGGCCCGGCATCACTGACAGGGCGTCGATTGAATTCAAGGATGAAAACGATATTCTTGGCAAAGCCACAGACCCGCATCGCGCGTATGTGGATGAGGTGCTACCGATCAAGTTGCGCTACTACGTAACGTACGTGCAGCAGCGTTCGTTTGTGGGAGATTTGAAGATTGTCTTTGCAACACTGATGGCAGTGTTGCTTAGAGCTTAACCGGCTGCAGTAGCTGACAAGGAAATAACAACATATGACACAACGCAAAGGCATAATCCTCGCTGGCGGTTCCGGCACGCGGCTCTATCCCGTCACCCAGGCTGTTTCAAAGCAGCTCATGCCGGTCTATGACAAGCCCATGATCTACTACCCGTTGAGTACGCTGATGCTCGCCGGGATTAGGGATGTGCTTGTCATCTCGACTCCACACGACACGCCGCGCTTTGCTGAGTTGCTGGGCGACGGCAGCCATTGGGGCATGAACATTCAGTACGCGGTACAACCGTCGCCCGATGGTCTGGCACAGGCCTTTATCATTGGTCGTGATTTTGTAGGCGGGCGGCCTAGCGCGCTGGTGCTGGGCGACAACATTTTTTACGGTCATGATCTGGTCAAGCAACTGGCCCACGCCAGTGACCGTCCCACTGGCGCCACTGTTTTTGCTTACCATGTGCATGACCCCGAACGCTATGGTGTGGTTGCATTTGACGACCAGCAACGTGCCATCAGTATTGAAGAAAAGCCCAAACAGCCCAAGAGCAACTATGCGGTGACTGGGCTCTATTTCTACGACAACCAAGTTTGCGATATTTCTGCCGATATAGCACCTTCGCATCGGGGGGAACTTGAAATCACTGATGTCAATCGGCGCTACTTGGAGCAGAGCGAGCTGAATGTGGAGATTATGGGGCGCGGCTATGCGTGGCTTGATACCGGCACGCATGACAGCCTATTGGAAGCCGCAAGCTTCATCGCCACCTTGCAAAAACGCCAAGGCTTGCAGGTAAGTTGCCCAGAAGAGATTGCGTTTGGACAGCAGTGGATTGATGCTGAGCAGTTGCACAAGTTGGCAGCGCCACTGGCCAAAAATGGGTATGGGCAGTATTTGCTCGGCCTTCTTAGGTAGGCCGTGTTATGCCCTATACCGTTACCCCCACAGCCCTGGCCGGCGTACTGATTCTGGAGCCAAAAGTATTCGGCGACGCCCGAGGTTTCTTTTTTGAGAGTTTTAACCAGCGCGACTTTGTTCAGGCCACCGGGCTTGATGTGAAGTTTGTGCAAGATAACCACAGTCGCTCGACCAAGGGTGTGCTGCGCGGGTTGCACTACCAGATTGAGCACCCGCAAGGCAAGTTGGTGCGGGTGACACAGGGCGACGTGTTTGACGTGGCGGTTGACCTGCGGCGCAGTTCGCCGAACTTTGGCCAATGGGTGGGCGTTGTACTGTCGGCCGAGAACCACCGCCAACTCTGGGTGCCGCCCGGTTTTGCACACGGCTTTGTGGTGACCAGTGATAGCGCTGAGTTCTTGTACAAGACCACCGACTATTGGTACCCCGAGCATGAACGCAGTCTGCTTTGGAACGATCCGTCCTTGAGCATCGATTGGCCGATTCTTCATCATCCACAGGTGGCGAGCAAGGATGCTGCTGGCACGGTACTGGCGGTTTCCGAAGTGTTTGAATGATCAACGTTGATCAATGCCATCAGACCTGAGAGATTCCCATATGGCAATACTTTGCTGGACAGGAATACTTTGAACACCGCTGGCCCTGCGTCCCATCCCACTCCGGTCAGATCTCTAGGTGAAGAACGCTAGAGCAACTTCTGGCCAGCACAATCAACTTGGCAGTTGAACTCATCCCAAAAGGCAACTGCGACGGTGATTGTCGACAGCAGTGTCATGCCCAAGCCCGTTGACCAACCAACCCTGCACCGATTCCACCGGCCCGCAGTCTAGTATTTTCCAAATCAGGTATGAGCCTGAGCGAGGGTGACTTGAGGGGATGACTCAGGCTGCGGGTTTGGATCGTCGGTTGAACAAGTCGAACAGTTTAAGCCTGGCCACATTCAAGGCGTTGGCGGCATCCAGGTCGCT
>CAIQPV010000408.1 GCA_903873725.1 uncultured Nitrosomonadales bacterium | reverse complement strand
TGGCAAGCTCTTTCGGCCAGTGGTCCCACTCACGCCAATTTTCACTCCCCGCAATTGTCATGAATAATGCATAGTCATCCAGCCATGCACTTTCATCCTTGCAGAATTTGTCATACGCTCTCCGCATTTTTGCGTTGGAACTCGAAAAAAAGCTGCCGGCTGCACGACGCAGCCGCTCCAGACGAAACGGGTGCAAAAGTGCAAAATCTACGCGATCCCGGCGAAATTCAGAATGGGGAATCAGATCCTCGCGGATGAGCCAGCCCTGTTCAGCCAGCTCGGCAAGATCAATCAGCAGAATGTTGCCGGCGAAGGCTGAGCTGCTCATGTACGGGGAATTACCCGGACCGATTTCGCGCATCGGCAGAACCTGCCAATAGGTCTGACCCGCGCTTGCCAGCCAGTCAACAAACTTGTAAGCATCCGTGCCAAAGTCGCCCGCACCGAAAGTGCCGGGCAGGGATGTCGGGTGCAGCAATATGCCGCTGGCTCGATTCATCTGCATCTAAGTTCAGGAACCGCGCCGCATCGTTCCGCCTGCTTCGGCCGCACCGCCGCCCTGGCTGATCGGATAACTCAGGTTTGCGGGTACGGGCAGTTTTAACAAGCGGTAAAGTTGCATCAAATTGTGGCGGTACAGGCGGTCGAAACTCTCCACGGCATGGGAAGGATTGTAGTCACCGAACCACCAGAACCAGTCCGAGCTTTCACACGAGGATAGCTGCTTTTCGGCAGCCAGTTTCTCCTCCTCGCCCAGGCGTCCCCCTGCCATGACCATGTCATAGTTCTGTTTCGCCATGCACAGCAGATCCCAGGCATGGTTTTTGTCCGGGGAGCCTATCCAAGTGGAGAAAGTCCCATACACCCAGCTACCCGCAACCAGTCCCGGCAGTGTTCCTTCACCGGTATTTCCCAAAACGGGCTGCGCATCACGGGTAGCCAGGTAGTTGCTATATGTCATGGTACGGATTTCCGCATGCGATTCGAGTGTGGTATATAAATCGTTAAGGAAGTGGTAGCCGTTATACGGATAATATTCCCACGCATTTTCCCCATCCAGGATAACGCTGACCAAGGGTGTTTCGCCCTCAATTGACTGCTGTGCAATTGCATTGAGCTGGGCGAGAAAGTGCAGCGCCGCATCCTTGCCATTCCAGTTCGAATATTCAAAACCGATCAAGTCGGACAGATGATCATCCCGAAAAAAACAACTCACGCTCTTCGCCGCCCCTTGCAGGCGGTAAGGACGGTAGAGATATTTTGAACGCTCCGTCAGGCTACCCGCCTTTCGTAAACTGTTCGCAAGAACGCCCTCTCCGCTCGCTGCCCAGCGGCAATTTTGCGTTGCCAGCACTTCCAGCAATGAAGTGGAAACTGCCCCTTCGGCAGGCCAAATTCCCTCCGGTGTCACCCCGAAACGTTTGCGGTGGCTTTCCTGGGTTGAAAGCAAATGAGCCAGCACCCGCGATCTTCCTCCCGGATAGCACGACGACTGCGGCAGGCTGCTTTCCGGAGCGCTTTCACGCGCACTTTTAAAATCCAGCAGCAACGGGGCCAGCGGGTGGTAATGCGGGGTGGCGGAAATTTCGATTTGTCCGCGTTCCGCCAGTTTTCTGTAACGGGGAATAACGCCTTTAATGAGCTGTCCTATCAGGTCGAACAAGCGTTTGCGATCAGCATAATTGAAGCTCTCATTCTGGCTCATCATGCGAATCAACATTTCATGCTCGCGGCGCACGCTTTCACCGCACCACACCAGGTGATACCAGACCAGCAGGTCGGCCATGAACTGTCCCGACAGATAGGACAACGCGGCATTGCCACCCGGTTCGAGCATTTTAAACAGGTCGAAAAGTCGCTTGTAGGACGGATAAGGCGCGACCATTTTGGTGTGGTTGCTGCGGAAGCAACTGTCCAGCACAAGCTCACGCTCCACTTCGCTCAGGTCATTGAGATTTTCGCGCGCCAGCAAACGCAATAAGGGATCGCGTATTTCGCCGCTGGCAAACTGTTGTTCGTAATCTTCCAGTTGATCCAGTAACACCGGCACGAAATTCACCACCGCCTTGACCTGCGGATGTTTTTCCAGATGATATGCCATGTCGGTGTAATCTTTAATGGCATGAAGGTAAACCCACGACAACACAAAGTCACCCGTGCCGTAATCGCGATAATCCGGCTGATGCATATGCCAGAGAAAAACCAAATCCAGGGGTTTGCTCATGAGAATTCCTGTTTTCAAGCTTGTAGCCTGTAGCGGGTAGCTAAACCTAAAAACCGCGCGTGGCGCGGCATGATAGCTACCGGCCTCGCGCTACCCGCTACTGGCTATTTACGAGTTACGCAAGCCGCTACCATGTACATCCTGTCCCAGCATTTCCGGCGTAATCAGCGTAATTCCTTTGTCCGTTACAAAAAAATGTTTTTTGTCCTGTTCGGGATTCACCCCGACCGTCATGCCTTCCGGAATGACGCAGTTCTTGTCCACCACCACGCGTTTAAGCGTAACACTGCGTGACACCGTCACATTGGGCAGGAGCACCGAATCCTGAACATTGCTGTAACTGTGCACATGCACATTGGAGAACAGCAATGAACGGGACAAATAAGCGCCGCTGATGATGCAACCGCCGGACACCAGAGAATCCACCGCCATGCCCCGGCGGTTATCATCATCGAACACGAATTTTGCCGGCGGCAACTGCTCCTGATAGGTCCATATCGGCCACTCCTGATCATACATGTTGAGGTCGGGCGTAACCTTGGTGAGTTCCATGTTCGCTTCCCAATAAGCATCTATTGTTCCCACATCGCGCCAGTACGGCGACTCACCGTTCAACTTGACGCAACTATCTTCAAAGCTCTGGGCAATCACGCGGTATTTCCCCGATACCAGATGCGGAATGATATCCTTGCCGAAATCGTGGCTGGAATTCGGGTCAGCCGCATCGCGCTCAAGTTGTTCACATAAAAACTTTGTATTGAAGATGTAAATACCCATGCTGGCCAGCGCCCGGTTGGGATTGCCGGGGATGGGGGTGGGATGTTCCGGCTTCTCGTTAAAATCCACCACCCTCGAATCCGCATCCACGCCTATTACGCCGAACCCCGTGGCATCGCTGAGAGGCACGTTGATGCAGGCAACGGTCATGTCGGCCTTTTTCTCGACATGGTAAGCCAGCATCTTGCCGTAGTCCATTTTGTAGACATGGTCGCCTGCCAGTATCAATACATAATCGGGCTTGGTTCCATTCAGAATATCCAGGTTCTGGAACACCGCATCGGCAGTACCCATATACCAGCTTTCCTCAAGCCATTGCTGCGCAGGCAGCACGTCAATGAATTCGCCAAACTTGCCATTCAGAAAGCTCCAGCCGCGCTGAACATGCTGGATCAGGCTGTGCGACTTGTACTGTGTCGCCACACCGATGCGGCGGATGCCGGAATTGACGCAATTAGACAACACAAAGTCTATAATGCGGAACTTCCCACCGAAGGGAACGGCAGGCTTGGCCCGCCAATCAGTCAGATTATACAAACGGCTACCGCGCCCCCCCGCCAAAATCATGGCGTAGGTATTCTTGGTCATTGAACTTACAAAGCGCGTACGTCTTTCTTTCTGGTCTTTCTGCATATATAACCCTCTTTAGTACAAAACAATATCCAAAACATGCGTACTGTATCAGAATATGTCTATAGCAGGACAGCAAATTGTTGTTATAATCTTTAACATCATGAAAAATAAATCCCCTGTAAAAGCCGATCCGCGCGCCGTTTCCTTATTGCAGGGCCGCCTGCACGATCCCTTTGCCTATCTTGGCCCGCACCGGGAAAAGGACAGCTATGTGGTGCGTGTATTCCAGCCCTACGCAAGCGAAATCAGCCTGGTGACTGAACGCGGCGACGAACCGTTGCAACGCGTCCACCCGGAGGGCTTGTTCGAATGGCGTGGCAACGACCAGCCCCAGCACCCATACCAGTTGCGCATCACTGAAAACAACCCCGGGATGTCCAGCAGCACCAAGACCCTGAAGTACGATCCCTATGCGTTTGTGCCGCAAATCTCCAGCTTCGACCTGCACTTGTTCAATGAAGGCAAACTGCATCAGGGCTACTGCGTGCTTGGTTCGCACGCGAAGCAAATTAACGGTATTGCCGGTGTGCGGTTCTCAGTTTGGGCGCCCAATGCCGAGCGCGTCAGCGTGGTGGGAGAATTCAACCGCTGGGATGGGCGCATTCACCCAATGGCAGTGCACGGATCCAGCGGCGTGTGGGAACTGTTCATCCCGGATATTGCCCTGGGTGCGCTTTACAAATTTGAAATATACAACAATGTTGGAGCGTTGATAGTCAAGACCGACCCCTACGCCAACGCCTTCGAGTTGCGCCCCGGCACCGCCGGCCGCGCCGGAGTCGGTATCACTCATACCTGGCAGGATGCCGGATGGATGGTGCAACGCAGCAAGTGGGATTGGTTGCATGCTCCGCTCAATGTTTACGAAATTCATGCCGGTTCGTGGAAGCGTCACCCGGATGGCAGGGTTTATACCTACCGCCAACTGGCGGAAAGCCTGATCCCCTATATCAAGGACATGGGCTACACTCACGTTGAATTGATGCCTGTTTCAGAACATCCTCTCGATGAATCCTGGGGCTATCAGGCCACCGGTTATTTCGCCGCGTCCAGTCGTTTCGGTTCCCCCGATGATCTGTGCCACTTTATTGACAGTTGCCACCAGGCCGGTATCGGCGTGTTGCTCGACTGGGTCCCGGCGCATTTCCCGCAGGATTCATTTGCGCTGGCGAACTTCGACGGCACCGCACTGTATGAGCACCAGGATCCCCGTCTCGGTTTGCATCAGGACTGGGGCACGCATATCTTCAACTATGGCCGCAACGAAGTAAAAAGCTTTTTGCTGTCCAGCGCGCATTACTGGTTGTCGCAATTTCATTTCGACGGCCTGCGCGTGGATGCAGTCGCTTCGATGTTATATCTGGACTACTCACGCAAACAAAACGAATGGTTGCCAAACAAGTACGGCGGGCGGGAAAACCTTGAAGCCATCGAGTTCCTGCGCGAACTGAACATCATGGTGCATGAGGTATTTCCCGGCGCGCTGACGCTGGCCGAAGAGTCCACCTCTTGGCCTGCTGTGTCGCGCCCGGTGTATCTCGGCGGACTGGGCTTTTCGATGAAGTGGAACATGGGCTGGATGAACGACACGCTCAGATTCATGCGTTTCGACCCGGTGCACCGCTGCTACCACCTCAATCAGCTCACCTTCAGCCAGCTATACGCTTACACCGAGAATTTCATGCTGCCGTTTTCGCATGATGAAGTGGTGCATGGCAAAGGCTCCCTGCTCAGCAAAATGCCCGGCGATGCCTGGCAAAAATTTGCCAATCTGCGCCTGTTGCTAACCTACCAGATGACCAGCCCCGGCAAAAAGCTCAATTTCATGGGCAACGAAATCGGCCAGGGCCCCGAATGGAAGTCGAGTTGGGAGGTTGAATGGTGGCAGCTCTCAATCGAATCCCATCACGGCATACAAAATCTGGCTCGCGACTTGAATCACCTTTATCGTGACCTGCCGCCGCTGCACGAACTGGATTTTGAACAAAGCGGTTTTTCCTGGCTGGATTGCCAGGATTCGGCACGCTCCCTGCTTTCCTACCAGCGTCGCTCGCGCAACGGCCAGACCGTCATTGCCGCTTTTAATTTCACACCGGTACCGCGCAACCGCTATAGAATCGGGCTGCCGTTCAATTGTGCTTACCGGGAAATCTTCAATAGCGATTCTAAATACTACGGCGGCAGCAACATGGGTGATGCCGGGGAGATACAGGCCGAGCAGGTGCCGTGGATGGGACAGCCGTACTCGGCAGAAATTGAATTGCCGCCGCTTGCCGGCGTTATATTGGCTCCGGTATGAACATCCCGGTCAAATGATTCATGATTCTGTAATCAAGTCGTATTAAATTGTAAATTTTTGAAAGGAATTACCATGGCAACAAGCAGCAAAAAAACCACGACTACACCAGCCGCCGGCAGCATCGCCAAGAAACCGGTCGCAAAAAAAGCTGTAGCAGCGGCCCCTAAAAAAGCAGCCGCAACTCCGGTCAAAAAAGCAGCTGCAGCAGCCACCAAAGTTGCGGCACCCGCAGCGGCCAAAAAGGTGAGTGCGCCTAAAACTGAAAAATTGGCAAGCAAACCAGCCACAACTGCGAAAAGCGCTGCTACAACGAGCGTCAAGAAAACAACCTTTACTCCAGAAGAACGCTACCGCTGGATCCAAAATGCTGCCTATTTCCGCGCTGAAAAGCGTGGCTTTGCGACAGGGCACGATGCTGAAGACTGGAGTGCCAGCGAAGCAGAATATGACGCAATGATAAATGCTTGAAAACGGCATTATTTTGGCCGCGCTTTAACCGGGCGCGGTAGTTTCCGTTTTGACTGCAATGGATAATAACAGCACACCATGTCCAACCTGACCGACTCCCCCGCGTGGCAAGCCCTGTCGGCACATCAGTCAGCCATCGGCAAACTGACCATGCGCGGCATGTTTCAGGCCGATCCTAGTCGCTTCGATAAATTCACGCTGCAACTCGACGGCCTGCTATTGGACTACTCGAAAAATCTCATCACCGAAGAAACTATCGGACTGTTGCTAAACCTGGCTGGCCAGTCAAAACTGGACGACTGGACTGCCCGCATGTTCGACGGCGAATTAATTAACACCAGTGAGCATCGTGCGGTGCTTCACACTGCCTTGCGCGCACCCCGCGAAACGGCAATTCACACCGGCGGCAAAGATGTGGTGCCGGACGTGCATCGCGTGCTGGATCACATGCGCCGCTACACCGAAGCCGTGCGCAACGGTTCATTGCGCGGCCATACCGGCAAGCAACTGCGCGACGTGGTGAACATTGGCATCGGCGGTTCCGCGCTCGGCCCGCTGATGGTTTGCGAGGCGCTGAGACCCTACGGCAGTTCGCAATTAAACGCCCGTTTCGTTTCCAATGTGGACGCCACCGATCTGGTGGAAACGCTCAAGCATCTCGATCCCGAAACCACGCTGTTCATCGTCAGCTCAAAAACATTCACCACTCAGGAAACGCTTGCCAATGCCCATTCCGCACGTGATTGGCTGATTAAACATCTGGGAGCGGAAGAAGCCGTCGCCAAACACTTTGCGGCAGTTTCAACCAATCTCGACGCAACCTCAAAATTTGGCATCAATCCCGATCATGTATTCGAATTCTGGGATTGGGTCGGCGGACGTTATTCTCTATGGTCTGCAATAGGGTTGCCCATCGCGCTGTATATCGGAATGGACAACTTCGAACAATTGCTCGGAGGTGCACATACCATGGATCGGCATTTCCGGGAAATGCCGCCGGAACGCAACATGCCGATAATTCTCGGCATGCTCGGGGTCTGGTATGCCAATTTTTTTGGGGCCGGATCACATGCCATCCTGCCCTATGACCAGTATCTGCAACATTTTCCTGCCTACCTGCAACAACTTGAAATGGAAAGCAACGGCAAACGGGTTGATCGTGACGGCAAAGAGGTCGACTACGCAACCCAAACGATAATCTGGGGCGAACCCGGCACCAACGGCCAGCATTCTTTCTACCAGCTTATCCACCAGGGTACCCGCCTCGTGCCTGCTGACTTTCTTGCGCCGATTAACAGCCATAACCCGACGGGCGAACATCATCAGATGCTACTCTCCAACTGCTTCGCACAAACCGAAGCCTTGATGCTGGGCAAAAACGGGGAAGAAGTTCGGGCCGAACTCAGCGCACAAGGACATGATGGAGCGGCTCTCGAAGCGTTGCTGCCCTACAAGGTGTTTCCCGGCAACCATCCGACCAGCACCCTGTTGTTCGACAAGCTCGACCCGCACACACTGGGTATGCTGGTCGCCCTCTATGAACACAAAGTGTTTGTGCAGGGCGTAGTATGGAACATCAATTCATTCGACCAATGGGGCGTTGAATTCGGCAAACAACTCGCGGGAAAATTATTGCCCGAACTACAGGCGAGGCAGCGTGTCTCATCCCACGATGCTTCAACCAATGGCCTGATTAACCACTATCTCGCCCATTAACCTGGTTATTATTTCTTCTCTTCGGCAGCAAAAGGCTTAATACTGATATCGGCATTTTTCCTGGCGTCCGCCACATATGCCTGTAGCAGTTCATCGCCGACAAGTTTGCGTATTTCTTGCACATAGCGAGCCCGTTTGGACTCGTCCACTGTGGTGGCATCCTTGACCTCATCCACCCTCGCAATTAAATAGCCTCCCTGAGTGTTTTCCACTCCGATATAAGCCGGTAGTTTAGTTTTGTCCGCCTGAAAAACCTGGCGCATCAGGTCACTCTGGGTAGAAGGTTGTGAGCGTGTCATTGTCTGCCCGGGTTTCCATTCCAGATTCGGCTTTTCACCGCGCTTCAACTGCTCCAGAGTCGCCTTGCCCTGTTTAACAGCGAGTTCCAAAGCTTGTTGATGAACCAATTTCTGGCGTATCGCATCGCTTACTTCAGCCAATGCACGTGTGCTTGCAGGCTTGTATTCCAACAATCGCACAGCCAGCAATGTATTCGGCGCCACTTCGACTGCGGTGCTGTTGCGCTTGTCCTTCAACACTTCCTTGGAGAACACCGCTTGCAGAGCCTTGTCCGTCCAAGGTGCAATTTCTGGTTGCGTCTTGTTCAGCCACGCGCTTTGCTGTAGCGGTGCTTTTGCCAGTTCCGCCGCAGGTTTGAGGGTGTCGCTTTGTTCATATACTACGTTGCTGAATTTTTCTGCCAATTCGGCGAATTTGTCTCCCGCTTTTTGCAATTTTAACTTTTGCTCGATCTCGCTCTTTACCTCATCCAGCGCACGTACTTTCGCGGGCTTTATCGCCAACAGCTTGATAATGTGAAAACCGAAATCGGACTGCACCAAACCGCTGATTTCACCGGTCTTGAGCTGAAACACGGCATCATCAAACGGTTTGACCATCATGCCGTGACCAAACAATCCGAGGTCGCCGCCGTTGGCAGCAGAACCGGGATCCTGCGAATACTGCTTGGCCAGTTCGGCAAACTTGCCCGGCGACTGCTTTACCTGCTGCAAAATTTGCTCGGCCTTGGCCTTGGCGGCCTGCTTGTCGGTATCGGAAGCCTTCGCAGCCACCGTAATCAGGATATGCGCTGCCTGACGCTGTTCCTGGGTGCCGAATTCAGGCTGATGTTCTTCATAATATTTCTTGACCTCGGTTTCATCCACTGCTACTTGCGTCAATAAGGCTTCTGCAGACAGCACCACATATTCCACGCGTGCCTGTTCCGGTGTCAGAAATTCTGTGTCGTTTTTTTCATAATAAGCCTTGACCGCGGCGGCATCAACGGTAATTTGTTTGAGGAATGACTCTGCCGTGACCTGCGCCGTGCTGACCACACGTTGCTGCTCGTTGAGGCGGATCAGATTATCCGCGATGGTATTCGAGGCATAACCATTATTGGAATAGCCATCCGTCAACTGGCGCATACCCAGTTCCTGTTGCACACGCGCCTCGAATATAAGCGGCGACATATTCTGGCTGCGCAGTACCGATTCGTAACGCTGCTTGTCGAACTTCCCGTCCTTCTGGAACGCCTCGATACCGGCGATGACTTGCGCCAGTTGTTCATCGCTTACCGTTAATCCGGCGGCGCGCGCCTGCATCGTCAGCAAATGCTGGCCGGTCAAATTTTCCAGAACTGAATGCTTTACTTCGGGCTTGTCAAATATCGCAGGGTCAAACTTGTCCCCCATCATTTCGCGCATCCTGCCCTGCTGCTGGCGCAGGGCGTTATCAAATTCCTGCTGGTATATTTTTTCGCCATTCACTGTAGCCAGTGCTTCACCCCCGCCGGACTTGCGATACGAGTCTATCCCCCAAAATGCGAACGGCAAAATAATTACCGCCAAAACAATTTGCACCCACTTTTTATTCTCATGCACAAAATCAAACATGGCAAGCTACCCGATGGAATTTTCTAAAAAACGAATTATCGCAGATGAACTACTACAAATGAACTACAGAAATCATGAAAAAAGGCGAACTTGCGTTCGCCTTGTTCTGGTGGCGGGCTGAGTCTGCAGCCAAACCGTCTCTGCTAAATTCCTGTTGACAGGGAAACTTACAGGGAATTTTTTAAAATTTAACGCCCTGCCCTACTCTCATCTAAAACCCATGCACAAAGCCAGTACCCAGCCATTCATAAATTTCTAAGGATAATTATAACAGGGAATTTAAATGGAGGTATCAGGGAATTTAATTTGCGTAACAGGGAAACCACTTGCAAGCCTTCACGTTTGATCGTTCCCACGCAGAGCGTGGGAACGATATTTTGTTCGGTACTGGGTATATAGTGGACCCGGTTTTACGGACAATAGTTTAAGATGGTTTTCTAAAATAGGAACCGTCAAACATGAAAGAAGCGAAGATCAGGAAGTCCCACAATCCGGAGCTCAAG
>CAIQPV010000407.1 GCA_903873725.1 uncultured Nitrosomonadales bacterium | reverse complement strand
TCCTCTAACGCTTGTTGCACTGCTCTTCACCATTGTCGTCATGTTTTCGCTGAAGGGAAAATTATTTTTTACGCCGGACATGCCGGATTGGTTGCGGCAGGTTCAGACTTTCTCCATCTTTGCTGCCGGATATCTGGCGCGCCCGCTTGGCGGCATAGTGATGGCGCATTTCGGCGATCTGCTTGGACGCAAACGCATGTTCATGTTGAGTATCTTTTTAATGGCGGTGCCGACGCTGGCTATCGGTTTGTTGCCGACTTATTCAACTATTGGCATTTGGGCGCCGTTGCTGTTGTTGGTGTTGCGCGTATTGCAGGGGGCGGCTATAGGCGGGGAAGTGCCGGGCGCCTGGGTGTTTGTCGCCGAGCATGTGCAGCCGCGCCATGTCGGTTTTGCCTGCGGGACATTGACCGCAGGGTTGACCGGCGGCATCCTGCTCGGTTCACTGGTAGCCACTGCGGTAAACAAGGCGTATCCGCCTGCCGAGATGCTTGCCGAAGGCTGGCGCGTGCCATTCATCATCGGCGGGGTGTTTGGCTTGTTTGCGGTATGGTTGCGCCAATGGCTGCACGAGACGCCGGTTTTTCGCGAAATGCAGGCAGCTCAGGCCCTGGCTGACGAGATTCCATTGAAGAAGGTGGTGCGAGAGCACCGCGCGGCTGTATTGCTGGTCATGCTGTTGACGTGGCTGCTTTCCGCCGCGATTGTGGTGATGATTCTGATGACGCCCACGCTGGTGCAAAAGCTTTATGCCATTCCGCCAGCAACTGCCTTGGAAGCAAGCAGCATCGCAACCATCTTCTTGACTTTGGGTTGTATTATATTCGGAGAGTTGGCGGATCGAGTGGGTGCGGGTCCGGTTCTGGCTCTCGGTTGCGTTGCACTGGGAAGCGTTTCGTTATATTTCTACCAGCAAATGTCGGTATCCCCCGGGCGTATTAATGAACTATATGGACTGTGCGGATTTTTTGTCGGGGTGATAGGCGTGGTACCGGGTGCCGCAGTTCGGGCATTCCCTGCGGCGGTGCGATTTTCCGGGTTGTCATTTTCCTATAATGTAGCCTATGCATTGTTTGGCGGTTTGACGCCAATTTTCGTGAGCCTGCTGCTGGCATCCGATCGTATGGCACCCGCACATTATGTGGCCGCGCTATGTGCGCTGGGCGTGCTGGTGGGCGTGTATTTGTGGCAGCAGGACCGGGTAGTGAAGCAGGCTGCTGCATAAAGGCGAACCAGGTAAATATTTTATGCGACAATGTTATCTGAACATTTTATTTCCTTGACACTCAGTCTGCATAATTCATAACATCGTCGCCTTTTTCGGGAATTCTCGTGTCGTTCGAATCCATCAAAAAACTGCTCGCTTCAGACATGTCCGCCGTGGACGGGGTGATTCGCACCCGTTTGCACTCCGAGGTCGCATTGGTCAATCAGGTGGGCGAGTACATCGTCAACAGCGGTGGCAAGCGCTTGCGCCCTGCACTTGTGGTTTTGTCCGCAAAGGCTTTTGGCTACACGGGGAAATATCATCACGACCTGGCTGCGGTGGTCGAGTTTATCCATACCGCCACGTTATTGCATGATGACGTGGTTGATGAGTCGGAGCTGCGCCGCGGGCGCGCAACCGCCAGTTCCCTGTTTGGCAACGCAGCCAGCGTACTGGTCGGCGACTTCCTGTATTCGCGCGCTTTCCAGATGATGGTGGAAGTGGATAACATGCGCGTGATGCAAACTCTGGCGGATGCCACCAATACCATCGCCGAAGGCGAGGTGCTGCAATTGCTGAATTGCCACGACGCAAATGTGGATGCGGCAAATTATCTGCATGTGATCCATTGCAAGACCGCCAAATTGTTCGAGGCGGCAATGCGACTGGGTGCGATTCTTGGTAACGCGGACGAGCCAATGGAACGGGCGGCGGCTAAATATGGCATGCATCTTGGAACTGCATTTCAATTGGTGGATGATGTGCTTGACTATTCCGGCAATGAGCAAGATACCGGCAAAAATCTGGGTGACGATCTTGCTGAAGGCAAGCCGACACTTCCGCTGATTTATGCCATGCAGCATGGCGATACAAATCAGTCGGCAGTTGTGCGGGAGGCTATAGAACAGGGAGATATTTCAAGATTTGCTGATGTGTTACAAGTAGTAAAACAGACCGGTGCGCTGGAATACACCAGGCAACAGGCGCAACGCGAATCGGATGAAGCATGTGCGGTGCTGGCTACTTTGCCGGATACGAATTACAAACAATCCCTGTTACAATTGGCAAACTTTGCTTCCACGCGGCAATTTTAGATTCGGGGTGTAGCTCAGCCTGGTAGAGTACTGCGTTCGGGAAAAAGCTTTCAGGGGTATTAGATAGTGGCTTTTACAATAATAACAAAAAGTTAGCTTACCAAGGTTTACCGATATTTACCGAGTTTTACCACATTTTTTGACCTATTTTGCTTTTATTTTGCTTTTGCGTAAACAGTATATACGGTTATTATGGGAACTTACGCTGAACACCTAGCAAGCCTAAAAGACGACTTTCCCCGCGCCCAAGTCCTCTACCCTGAACAACTCGCCGAAGCTTTAAACATAGCTCGGCAAACGGTCTACAACCAGCACAATCTTGAAGTTTTCCCCATTGAACCTCACCCGAATCGTGGGCGCTGGTGCTGTTCAATCATTGATGTGGCTAAATATCTAGCTACTAAAAAGCCTTACATATACCCAAGCAAACGCGCCATTGGCGATGATGTAGGGGTAAAACGCAGAGGCCGTAAAGCAGTTCCACGCGAGAAGATTACTGAGTTTTGGAATGAGGTAGTAGCTATAATGCTACGGAACGACAGAAACGAAACGGAAGAGTGGTTTCCAAGGGATTTACCACCAAACCCACCAAGACCTATCTAAATACTGCCTCTCGATATCCAAAGAACCTAACATCAGTCTATTGAGGTCATAGACCTTAAAGTTTTCACCTGCCGCAACTCTGAAATATACGCCTGTAATGGGAAAATCCAAGGATGTTCAACAACGCATTGAGCTGTTCTTGCTGAAACCAGCGCCTGTTATGTTTACAATGCGCTCATCACTCCTTACTTTACCGACCACAGCCAATGACAACAGCGCCCAAGTCACCTAAAAAACCAAAGCCATCTGATAAATCCAAAGCACCCAAGAATCCAAGGCCTAAGCCAACCCGAGAGCAGGAGATTGAGGAACAGCGATATTTGAATGAAATGTGGAAGCTGCTTTCCGACTTGAAGGATGAGGCCATTGTTCCCGCTTGGAAAGCGGCAATATTTCTGGGTATCAGCGAAAAAAAGTTATCCCGCTTACGACACTCGCAAAGAGGCCCAGATTATATACAGGTGATAGCAAAAGATGGAACTAAGGCAAGAAACCAAG
>CAIQPV010000406.1 GCA_903873725.1 uncultured Nitrosomonadales bacterium | reverse complement strand
TTGCCGAGCAGTTTCACCTGAAATATCAAACGACCCGACTTTGACGGGCCCCTGATAAGCCACGTCAGCATTTTCCACTAATAGTCTTGCTTGAGTAAGGTCAAGTCCTTCTCCAGCTGTCAGATCTGCATAGATGGTCGGTACAGTTACGCCATCCAGTTTCGCACTATCAGACTTGCCACAAAAACAAACCAGCGAAACACGTACCGCAGCTCCTGCATTCACCCATTCTTCATCACTCCAGCCCTCGAATATGCAGGCACTTTTTACAATACGAGACAGTACTTTGCGGTTTGAACCGGCACGAATTGATTGTGTAGCTACAAGCCCAGCATATGTCGCCTTTCCATGCTCTATGTGGGCGCGCGCTTTCTCAAACCAGTAAGTGACCAGATCGGCACCACCTGGAACGCGACCTTCGTATTCATGGCGTAAGGCCTTAGTGTACCCATCCCCCAATTCGCCAATCATCTTCTTGTCGCCGAGAAATGGCGGATTGCCGACAATGGCATCTACGCTCGGCCATTCCGCTTCACTTTCATCGGGATTTAGAATCGCATCCCGGCACTCGATATGATCCAGGGGTGCCAGTATCGGGTCTTTGCGGTACTGGTAGCCGTGCGAAAGCATCCACTGTATTTCGCCTATCCAAACCGTTACCCGCGCCAGTTCGGCGGCGTATGGATTAAGTTCGATGCCTAGTACATTGGCTGGACTAGTCTCAATCGTCAGTTCACGGTGCAAGCCAAGAGTTTCTACCTCGATATTGATGCGGTGTTCTAGGTCTTTGAGCGTCTTCAGCGCCAGATAGAGGAAATTGCCGGAACCGCAAGCCGGGTCTAGCACCCTAAAAGACCTGAGACGAGTAAGGAAATTGCGGAATAACTGATAGCCTTCGGCCATTTCTTTGTTGGGGTGGTTAGTTTTGGCGCTACCTATCAGCTTCATATTGGGGCTAAGTTTTGCGATCTTAGCTTTTACCTGTTCCCATTCGTTGCGTAGTGGTCGTTCTACAACGGGAGTTATCAACTTCATAATGGTGGCTGGGTCGGTGTAGTGCGCGCCCAACTGACTGCGCATGTCGGGGTTGAGACCACGCTCGAAAAGGGTTCCGAGGATGGCAGGCTCAATCTGGCTCCAGTCCATACGCGCTGCTTCCAACAGGCTTACTACGTCAGCAGTTTTCAGTTCGGGAATATTGATTTCTAGGAACAGCCCGCCGTTGAACCAGGGGATGTCGTTCATGGCGAAATCACCACCGCCTTGCATGGCAGTAAACAAATCCGATAATCGCTTCTTTGCTTTACTTCCATCCGGATTGGATTTATCCAGCACGGTCTCGAACAGTTTTTCCGGCAGGATCTTCGCGTCTTCGGCAAACATGCAGAATACGCACTGAATCAGGAAGTGAGCCACCGTATGCGGGTCATCACCACGCTCAGTAAGGCGTTTGGCGATATCCCCCATGCGCGTAGCGGCTTCAGCGGTGACAGCAAAGGTGGTACGTGTTGGTTTAAAGCGTTCCGGCTCGGTAAACAACCACAGCAGCTTTTGCAGCACTTCAGGCCGGGTGAGGTCTGTAATAGCGATGCGGTGTACTTCGGATGGATGGCCGGTGAAGTGGGTGTGTATCTCAATACTGGAGAGATCGCTAACGACGAGTAGGGGAGGGTTGTCCAGCGCCAGCGCGTAGTTCATCAACTGCTTGAGCGCGGCCTTGAGGTCTTTGCCAGGGCCTTTGTATTCCCACGCGAAACAACCACGCTTCCAAACGTCTGCCCAACCCTGTCCGCTTTGGAGCTTTGCCCCGCGTTCAAAACAGTAGTTCTCCGGGTCACGTGGTTTTTCTACACCTAGTACATCACAGAGATCGTTGAAATGCTGCTGTGCGCCCTGGCGTTCGGTGATGTCCTTGTCTTGCCAGAGCGCTATGAATGCTTGTGGTGTCATGGGTTGCATTTCACCATCAAACAGCAGTTGATACAACTTAGATATCAACTATTCAATGGTATGCGCTTTATCTGTTTCCGTTATATCTTTGCGAAAGCGAAAGATATAAGCGATACATCTTTGCGAAAGATATAAGCGAAACTGTTTTTTTAATTAAAACTTCACCGCAAAGCCTTTATGTATATGGATTCTCGTATTCCATGAACAATTTGATTTGTTTCCGTTACATCTTTGCGAAAGATATAAGCGAAAGATGTAATAGCTTTCGGTTATGTCTTTCGCTTTCGCAAAGATATAACGGAAACATCTAACATAGAGTCTATCCAGTCGGCTTGTAGATTAGCGTAACGACTCTCGCCGCCGCATTTTTTCGACCAGCTCGTCGGCGGTAGGATTGTAATACCGCGCCAGTGTGTTCATATCGCGCCAGCCACCGACAACCTTCAGCTCACCCATGTCATAGAGTTTCGCCAGTCGGCTTGTCGCTTCGTGCCGTAGATCATGGAAATGCAAATCCTCCAGCATACGCGCCAGAGGCGTTTGCTTTACTTGTTTGCACTCTGCTTCATATTTCTTTCTAGCTCTCAACACGGCGCGGCTAAAACCCTTCTTAACCGCATCGGCAGTGGTGTCAAACACCTTGCCTTCGATGTTACGGGGCAGGGCTTGCAAAATCTCGATTGCACGGGCTGACAGCGGCACATCACGGCTCACCGGCGCTTCGTCACCTTTGTCAATTTTTGTGGTGGGCAGGTGGGCGATGCCCCGCTTCAAGTCGATGAACTTCCACTCCAGTGCAAGCAGCTCAGATCGACGCATACCGGTTTCAAGGGCGAATTCGACGAGCGGCTTGAGCCAGATATTGCGAACGCCGGTAGTCAGTTCGGCAAACAGGCGCTTCTGCTCTTCACCGAAGATGCGCCGGTTACGATGTTGAGGATTAGCGCTGCGATCAACCAGCTTGCAGGGGTTATCGATGCCAAGGTTCATTTTCCTGATCCCGACATTGATGGCAGCGCTGAGCAGGTTCATGTAGCGGTTGATGGTGCTACCCATGACCTTATTGGCTTTGATGCGCTGATTGCACCAAAGCTCGATCACGTCCGCCGTCAGTGCGGCCATGCTGTATTGGGCAAGCTTGGAGTCCAGCAGCACGCCGATCCGCACCATATCAACGTCAGCGCCCTTGTTATTGACGGCGCGGTTGTCGCGGTAATACTCAAGCACCTGGCGCAGCGTCGTACTGGATGCGTTTTTGGCATCCTTGAACTCGCCGCGATCCATTGCAGACTCGACTTTGCGTGCCCACTCGGTGGCCTCTGTTTTAGTCCTGAAGCTCTGGCTTTGTTGTGGATGTCCTTTGCGCCTAACTACCGCTTGGGTATATCCAGATTCTCGTAGTTTGAAGGTTGCCATGAGGTATAATTTTTATGGTCAAGTGTTCCCGTTTTGTTCCCGAAAATGCTTTTCGGAAGTATAAACTAGGCTGGAATGCTTGTATATAAAGGACTTATTCTATAAATAAATATGGCCTTCACACGGCAGGGGTCACTGGTTCGATCCCAGTACCGCCCACCAGATTCCCTAAAGGGTTTGTGCTAGAATTTTTGTTTTAGTCTATTAACCCTGCAACGAACTCCTTCAGAAAACATGACAACCAATAAACCCGGTCGCAATGATCCTTGCCCATGCGGTAGCGGCAAGAAATACAAAAAGTGTTGTGAACAGAACGCTGCAGTTCAG
>CAIQPV010000405.1 GCA_903873725.1 uncultured Nitrosomonadales bacterium | reverse complement strand
GACATCGAACTGCTTGCCGACTTCTTCGAGGGTGTGGTCGGTGTTCATCTCGATGCCAAAGCGCATGCGTAGCACTTTTGCCTCGCGCGGGGTCAGGCTGTCCAGAATATCGGCAGTCACATTGCGCAAACTGTCGTACACCGCGGCCTCGATGGGTGCCAGCGTGTTGCCATCCTCGATGAAGTCGCCCAGATGGGAGTCATCGTCGTCACCTACCGGGGTTTCCATCGAAATCGGCTCTTTGGCAATTTTCAGAATTTTGCGGATCTTGTCTTCCGGCATTTCCATCTTCTTGGCCAGTGTCGCAGGATCGGCTTCGAGACCGGTTTCCTGCTGTATCTGGCGCGAGATGCGGTTCATCTTGTTGATGGTTTCGATCATGTGCACCGGAATGCGGATGGTGCGCGCCTGATCGGCGATTGAGCGTGTGATCGCCTGACGTATCCACCAGGTGGCATAGGTCGAAAATTTGTAGCCGCGACGGTATTCAAATTTATCAACCGCCTTCATCAGGCCATTGTTTCCGTCCTGAATCAGGTCCAGGAATTGCAGGCCGCGGTTAGTGTATTTTTTGGCGATGGAAATCACCAGCCGCAGGTTGGCCTCGATCATGTCGCGTTTGGCGCGGCGTGCCTTGGCTTCGCCGTTGGTCATCTGCTTGTTGATTTCCTTCAGATCCTTGATCGGGATCCCCACGCGCTGTTGCAGGTCGAGCAATTTCTTTTGTTGTTCGACGATGGCATGCTGAAAGCGTGACAGCGTGTCGCTATAAGGTTTTTTCGCGGCGATTTCACGCGCAGCCCAGTCGAGTTGTTCTTCGTTGCCGGGAAAGGTCTTGATGAAATAGGGACGCGGCATGCGCGCCTTGGTGACGCATAGTTCCTGGATGTTGCGCTCATGGCTGCGTACCTCTTCCACCAGATTTCGCATCGTGTCGCACAACGCGTCAACCTGTTTGGCGGAGAATCGGAATTGCATCAGCTCGTTGGAAATCTGCTCCTGCAGTTTGTCGTATTGCTTGCTGCGGTAGCCATGCTTCTCATATGCTTTGCCCAACTTGGTGAACAGATCAGCGATAATGGCGAAGCGCTCCAGCGCATCCGCTTTTAGCTGGGCGAGATTGGCCGCAGCAAGCGCATCGCCGTCGTCACTATCCTCGTCTTCGTCACCGTCAGTTTCCAATTCCTCGCCGACCGGTTCCATTCCCTCCATGCCATCTGCCTCGACATCTATGAAGCCGTCGATCACTTCGTCAACACGCAATTCTTCATGCGCCACTTTGTCGGCCAAAGAAAGTATTTCTGCAATGGTTGCCGGACAGGCGGAGATCGCCTGTATCATGTGCTTGAGGCCTTCCTCAATGCGCTTGGCAATAACAATTTCATCTTCGCGTGTGAGCAGGCCCACCGTGCCCATTTCGCGCATATACATCCGCACCGGATCGGTGGTACGGCCAAATTCCGAGTCCACAGTTGAAAGCGCTGCCTCAGCGGCTTCAACCGCGTCTTCATCGGCTACGACAGGAGCAGCATCGGACATGATCTGATTTTCGGCATCGGGTGCCTCGTCACACACGGTGATGCCCATGTCGTTGATCATACTGACCACGCCTTCAATCTGTTCGACTTCCAGCATTTCGGGGAGGTGGTCGTTAATTTCACCGTAAGTCAGATAACCGCGTTCCTTACCCAGGACGATCAATGACTTCAGGCGCGTGCGCCGAGCTTCCACATCCTGTAGTTGCTCGACAGGAGTGGCAATAAGATTGGCCGCTGCCTGTTTAGCGTTTGCCGCTGCCTGCTTGGCACTGACGGTTTTTTTCTTGTCTTGCTGAGTCGCCATAATCGGTGGATTCCCAGATTAAAATAATTGGTGAGGATTAACGCGGAGATATATTGCCGCTTAAAAGGGCGCGGATTATACCTGATTTTTCAAAATCTTTCCTTAGCTTAGCCGCGTGACTGTAATTGGCGGTAGCGCTCGCGTTCCTGCTCATTCAGCCCCAGCACTGAGCCGCCGGCCTTGGCAAGCAAGGCCTGTAATTCCAATTTGCACTGCTCCCCGCGTTGTTTGGCTAATATGCCGTGAAATTCCGCTGACACGTCAAAATCGTCGCCCCACTGCATGATATCGGCCTCGGCTGAGGCCAGCACTGCTTCATGCGGCGTACCTTGAAATTGCTGGATGATGGCAGCGGTGCCGGCTAAAAAATCCTGCTCGCGCAGATACTCGACCAGTGCCGTCACAGTTGCTGCTTCGCTGCCTTCCACGCTCCATTCGACAGGCAGGTCACGTGCCAGTTCAGGTTTTGCCAGCAGGCAACGCAGCAATGCGCGCAAACCGGGGAATCCGTTGCGCGGTGCCTTTTGCGGCACGCGGCGCATGGGTGCGCCGACCGGTTTAATGGCGTACAAGCCCTCCAGTTCGGTTTGGGTAATGCCCGCCAGAGCCGCCACCTCCTTGCGCAACATCAGTGCGGTGGTGGGTGCCGTGATGGCAGTCAGCAAGGGTTTTGCGTGTTCCAGCAAGGCGCTGCGCCCCTCCTGCGTTTTCAGGTCAACCTGTGAGGATAGTTCACGCAACAAATAGCCGGACAGCGGTAACGCCTCTTCGCCGAGCAAGTGTTCAAAGGCCTCCTTGCCATGTTCGCGAATATAACTGTCGGGATCATGCTCCGGCGGCAGAAATAAAAAACGTAACTGTTTGCCATCCTGCAATTGAGGTAGTGCATTCTCCAGTGCCCGCCATGCGGCACGGCGCCCGGCAAGGTCGCCATCGAAGCAGAACACCACCTGTTCGGTCAGGCGCAGCAGCTTCTGAATGTGGAACGGCGTGGTCGCTGTACCCAGCGTGGCGACCGCGTATTCGACCCCGAGTTGCGCCAGTGCCACCACATCCATATAGCCTTCCACCACCAGCGCCATTTTCTCGGCGCGAATGGCTTTTTGCGCCTGAAACAATCCGTACAATTCACGCCCCTTTTCAAACAGCGGCGTCTCGGGCGAGTTGAGATACTTGGGCTCTCCCTTGTCCAGCACCCTTCCGCCGAAGCCGATGACCTGTCCGCGCACATTGATAATGGGAAACATGATGCGGTCGCGGAAACGGTCGTAGCGCTTGCCTTCGCCGTTCTCGATTACGAGCCCGGTTTCCAGCAAACTTGCATCCTGATAATTCAGGAAAATGCTCTCCAGATTCTGCCAGCCGTCCGGCGCATAGCCCACCCCGAATTTTGCCGCGATTTCACCGGAGAGACCGCGCCGCTTAAGGTACTCTATGGCACGCGGCGATTGCTTGAGTTGGTCGCGGTAATAACGCGTGGCGGATTGCATCACCTCGTACAAATCGGGTGCAACCTTGTGCTGAACCTGCGTCGTAGCCTCGTGCGGCACTGTCACGCCGATGCCACGCGCCAACTCTTCCACCGCATCAACGAAGCTTAGTCCGGCGTGTTCCATGGCAAACCCGATTGCGGTGCCATGCGCACCGCAGCCGAAGCAATGGTAAAACTGTTTGCTTTGGCTGACGGTGAAAGAAGGGGATTTTTCGTTATGGAAAGGGCAGCAGGCCACGTAATTGGCACCTGCCTTTTTCAGTGGGACGTAACGCTCGATTACGTCCACGATATCGAGGCGGTTGAGCAAATCCTGAATGAAGCTTTTTGGAATCACCCCGGCTCCGCTCCCGCGTGTAGGCTGGGGTGAGGTACGAACCCCAGCGTTTGATGGTTTCGAAATGCTGGGGTTCGTACCTCACCACCAGCCTACGCACTTGATAGAATGGCTGTTTTTATAAGAAATTATTGAGACAGACGCGCCTTTACCAACGCCGAGACTTTGCCCATGTCGGCACGTCCAGCAAGCTTGGGTTTGAGTAAAGCAATCACTTTGCCCATTTCCTGGGGAGATTTCGCGCCGCTTGCCGCAACGGCTTCAGCCACCGCTGCCGCGACTTCATCTTCGCTCAGTGCTTGCGGCATATATGTCTGAAGTACGGTGATTTCAAACTTTTCGGCATCGGCCAACTCCTGCCGATTTGCCGCTTCGAACTGGCTGATGGAATCACGACGCTGCTTGATCATCTTTTCGATGATTGCAATTATGTCGGTGTCGGATAATTCAATGCGTTCATCCACCTCGCGCTGCTTCATGGCCGCGAGCAACAGGCGAATTGCACCCAAACGCGCCACATCCTTGGCACGCATGGCCGTCTTCATGTCTTCGGTGATTTGCTGCTTCAAACTCATAGGGGCTTCAAACTCACGGAAAAATACACAAGCCGCGCATTAGTGCGCAGCACAGACCGCTGAGATCAATACAGTTTGGGAGGCAGAACTTGGCTGCGAAGGCGCTTGTAATGGCGTTTCACGGCAGCAGCCAATTTGCGCTTGCGTTCTGCAGTGGGCTTCTCGTAGAACTCGCGGGCGCGCAATTCGGTTAGCAAACCGGTCTTTTCCACCGAACGCTTGAACCGGCGCATAGCCACTTCAAACGGCTCGTTTTCCTTAACACGTACTGTTGTCATGAACAAACTACCCTTCAACAAAAAATAAGGGCGCGATTCTACCAAAATACCGCACCATTCTACAACCGGAATTTATAATTACTTGCCAAAGTGGCAAATCTAGCGATGCAACAACACTTCCATCACGAATTTGGTTCCGAGATAGGCCAGCAGCAGGAAGATGTAGCCGCTCATCATCCAATGCACCGCCTTGCGCCCGCGCCAGCCGTAAAAATGGTGGCCCATCAACAGCGCCGCGAACACACACCAGGCAACAACGCCAAATACAAACTTGTGATTGAATTGCCATGGCCTGCCAAACACCTGTTCGGAAAACACGACACCGGAAAGCAAGGTCAGGGTAAGCAATACGAAGCCCGCACCGATGATACGGAACAGCAGGGTTTCCATGGTCAGCAGCGGCGGTAAGGATCGCAATATGCGCGGCAGCGTGGCGTGATGCAGACGCTTTTCAACCAGTGACATCAAACCCGCATGCAAGGCTGCGATGGTGAACAGGCTGTAGACCAGCATCGCCGCCATGATGTGCGCATCAAAAGCGAACGAAGTGTTGCTCAGCGTATGCACCGCAGGAAAAAGGGCTGGCAGCACTGCCCCCACCGCTGCCAGCGGCAACACCAGAGTTTGCAGGCTGGCAATCGGGTAAAAAAAACGCGCCACCCAATACACCAGCATGGTCAGCCACAGGATCAGCGATAACACATATACCAGGCTGAGGTTCATTTCACCGGCCATGAACAAAGTTCCGTGCAGCAAATAGCCGTGCAGGACCAGCGGTAACAGTACGGCATGCCCAACCGGTCCACGGCTCAATATATCGCCATTTCCGGCCGCCTGAGCGCGCAAGAAGTACACTGCCAGGACGCCATAGCCGAGAAAGGTCGCCAAATAAAGTGGAAGGTTAGACATTTTTATGCGGGATGTTTTAGACTTGGCGAATTCTACACTATCTATCCCAACGGAAAACAGGGACTACCATGCTCGATAACCTCACACAACGCCTTTCCGGCGTAATCAAAAATCTGCGCGGGCAGGCACGCCTGACCGAAAGCAACATTCAGGATGCCTTGCGCGAAGTGCGCCTTGCCTTGCTGGAGGCTGACGTGGCTCTGCCGGTAGTTAAAGAATTCACTACCCAGGTAAAACAGGCTGCGCTCGGTCAGGAAGTGATCGGCAATCTGAACCCGGGTCAGGCGCTGATCGGTGTCGTGCACCGTGAGTTGACCAAACTGATGGGTGAAGCCAACGTCGGCATCAACCTCAACACCGTTCCGCCTGCTGTGATACTGATGGCTGGCTTACAAGGTGCGGGCAAGACTACTACCAGCGGCAAACTCGCCAAACTGTTACGCGAGCAGATGAGGAAAAAAGTGCTGATGGTCAGTTGCGACGTCTACCGCCCTGCTGCTATCGAGCAACTGCGAACCCTGGCACAACAACTGGAAATCGATTTCTTTGCTTCAGACATCAGCCAGAAACCGGTTGATATCGCGCTGGCAGCCCATGATTATGCGCGCAAACATCATCATGACATCCTGATCGTGGACACAGCCGGACGCCTTGCGATTGATGCCGCGATGATGGAAGAAATCCGGCAACTGCATGCCGCGCTCAAACCGATCGAAACCCTGTTCGTGGTGGACGCAATGACCGGACAGGACGCGGTGAATACTGCCAAAGCTTTCGGTGAAACGTTGCCCCTGACCGGGATCATACTTACCAAACTGGATGGCGATGCGCGCGGCGGTGCGGCTTTATCCGTGCGCCACATTACCGGCAAGCCGATCAAATTTGTCGGCGTCAGCGAAAAAATGACAGGTCTGGAAGCCTTCCACCCCGAGCGTATGGCTTCGCGTGTGTTGGGCATGGGTGATGTACTTTCACTGATCGAAGAGGCACACCGGGGAGTTGACCAGGCCGAGGCAGAAAAGCTGGCGAAAAAGGTTCAGAAGGGACAAGGCTTCGATCTTAACGATTTCAAGATGCAGATTGTGCAGATGCGCAAAATGGGCGGTGTCGCCGGCATGATGGATAAATTGCCCGCACAGTTTGCTCAAGCCGCCGCAGGCAGCAAAGTGGATGACAAAGCCATCAACCGCCTCGAAGGCATCATTAATTCGATGACTCCCGTCGAACGCACCAAACCTGAAATCATCAAGGCTTCGCGCAAGCGCCGTATTGCGGCGGGCGCGGGCGTACAAGTGATGCATGTCAATCAGCTCCTGAACCAGTTCGAGCAGACACAAAAAATGATGAAAATGTTCAGCAAGGGCGGCATGGCAAAGATGATGCGCGGCATGAAGGGGATGTTGCCGGGAATGGGACGCTGAGCCATGACTATCAAAGCCATCATTTTCGACGTGGACGGCACGCTGGCCGATACCGAGGATGCGCACCGCATCGCCTTCAACAAAGCGTTTGCGGAAAACAATCTGGACTGGAACTGGGATGTGGAGCTTTACGACAAACTGTTGAAGGTGACCGGAGGCAAGGAGCGCATCAAGTATTTCATTGAGAGGTTCCTGACAGGATTTGAAAAACCGGAGGACTACGAAGGATTTGTCAAACACCTTCATCTGGTCAAAACCCGACACTACACTGCCATGCTGGCGGACGGGCACATTCCATTGCGCCCCGGCATCAAGCAACTTATCAGCGAGGCCCGAGCGGGTGGCATCCGGCTTGCCATCGCCACTACCACCTCGCCGGAAAATGTTGCCGGACTGCTCGAAGTGGAGTTGGGCAAAGATTGGGAAAGTTATTTCGCCAGTGTCGGCTACGGAGACATCGTGCCGCACAAGAAACCCGCACCCGACATTTACAACTGGGTACTGGAACAACTCAAGCTCAAACCGCAGGACTGCATCGCGCTGGAAGACTCCAACAACGGCCTGCGCTCCAGCCTCGCCGCAGGCATCAAGACCTACATCACGATCAATCACTACACCCGCAACCAGGATTTTACCGGGGCAACAGATGTGTTTGACGACTTGAGTGATCTCGACGCTTTTTACCGGGTAACCGGTTTACCGCTTTTCAAATAACCCATTTGCGTTTAGGATATTGACCGTAGTGGGGGTGTAGCTCAGTTGGGAGAGCGTCTGGTTCGCAATCAGAAGGTCGTCAGTTCGATCCTGATCACCTCCACCATTTGTAG
>CAIQPV010000404.1 GCA_903873725.1 uncultured Nitrosomonadales bacterium | reverse complement strand
CCGAACCCGAACCCGAGCCCAGACACTGTATTAATGACAGAGACATCTATCAACACCGTATCCGCAGGAGTTGTCGCAGATACTGCACTGGCTAATTGCTCAGGTGTGTAAGGAAGTGATAATTCGGCAATTATATCGCGCATAGTGTCCGTACTATTTATAATCTGGGCATACGATTTAACGCGCTGAGTACCAAAATTGGATCCTTGGTTTAGGGTGGTGATGTCTACAGAAGATACTGGCGTTGAGACAAATAACTCCATGCTTGATTTATACAAAGGTATGCTGTTCTCGTTCGTATTTTTTGCCCAAAAGACTCCAAGTCCGACGCAGAGAATTATTACCAAGATATTTTTTAAGATAAGTCGGATAAAAAATGTGATGCTCATAGTGGTGTTGGCTTCAAATCTCTCGCCGTACTCTTGCAGATTTCATAATTTCTTATAGAACTTCCAATCAACAAAGGCAAAGTTAGATATCGAGTACCGTCGCGAAGTGGACCTGAGATTACCTTGAGGGGGTGAGTGTTAGCGTCGTCAACCATGTTTACGGACCAAGCTTTTGATAGCAGCAATTTCTCAGTAAAAGGGTGCTCGTACTCGGGCATCCAAATTGCAGGGTCAGTAGAGATTAAGGGTCTTACGTGATCTGAACGAAATAGATTTAGCTTAAAACTAGCAGAAGAGATATAGTCCGATGAAATTGGGTCAAGAAAGAGAATGTTGTTTCCTTTTGCGACCTCTTTGTTACAAAAATCTTTAATTTCTTTGTGAAAGCTTTCGACCGACTCCCAAAAAATTGCAGTTTCATTTGATGCTGGTAAATTCAATATACTCCAAAGAAGTTTATGTGCTGTAAATATCACTCGGCTAACTGAAAGTTTTATTTCGGAGGCACCCATATCAACTGGATCGAAAGTGTGGGCCCACTCAGGTAACTGGTCGAAGGGGCTTAAGACTAAAACTTTCGGGTTCTGTGAAATATAGCTACTAAGTAGCGCTGGCAGCTCTGAATCGAGTAATACGATGATGTCACCTTCAGATAATTCATGCTGCATAGATTCAAAGAGCTTGGGCTCTCTTACTGGATCAGTGAAGCCCCAATTTGAAAGAAAATTCGATCTCCAGGAAAGGTCTTGCTTTGGGTCAAAAGAAATTACTCCGGCTGAATCAAATTCAAAATCTGGATAGAGGGCTGAAAAAACTACCTCAGCAAAATAAGAGCGGACAATATTGCGCTTACACAAAAAAACGATCTTCTTCGCTTTTTCCATATTAATAGGAACCCTTGCCAGAGATAATCGCCCGAAATGTCTTTATAATTAGAATCATGTCTAGAGCCAAAGACCATTCCTGGACGTATTTCAGATCAAATGCCATGCGATCTTCCCACGATGTATCTTTGCGACCAGATACCTGCCAGATTCCAGTCAGACCAGGCTTGGCTATATGACGTCTAAAATGGGTATCTCCAAGTTGGACTTCTTCTTCTGGCAAAATCGGGCGGGGACCCACAAGGGACATGGTTCCAATCAGAACACACCAGAGCTGAGGCAACTCATCTAGCGAATACCTTCGCAAGGCTCGGCCGACTCGTGTGATGCGCGGATCGTTCATGTAGCGTTCGGCCATACTTTCATCAGGTCGACCAAGGACTTTTAAGCGTTCATCATCAGAACCCTGATTCATCGAGCGAAATTTAGGAAAGGTGAAGAGTTTCCCGTCTTGGCCAATTCTCTTCTGTGTGTAGATCACACTGCCAGGCGAATCACATTTGATTGCAATAACGAATGCTAGGAAGATCGGTGATAGCACCACCAAAGCTGGTACGACAAGCGCCACGTCAAAAATTCTCTTTACTACTCGCTGAGAATCGTT
>CAIQPV010000403.1 GCA_903873725.1 uncultured Nitrosomonadales bacterium | reverse complement strand
CCACGAACGGTTAAGTAAACAGTATTGGCTATGGTCCTGACAAAGGCAGTCGAACCCGGGTTCGCATCACCAGCCCGCGCCTTCAGATGCAGGGTCGCCAAGATCGCGTGGTAAAACCGGAACAGTTCCGTCATGATGCGGGCAGCGCTGTCTCGCGGTGGGGTAACCCGTCAATCGGCGACTTTCACCACAACCCGACCGCGCGCCTGGCCTTGCATGATTTTATCGATTGCCTCCGGCAATTGGGAAAAGGCGATGGGTTGCGCGACCCGATCCATCAAGCCGGGACGCAGGTCGGTGGACATCCGTAGCCAGATTTTTTCACGCAACGGCATGGCAGTGGCGGATGAATCAATGCCGATCAGCCGCACGCCGCGAAGTATGAATGGATATACCGTGGCATGCAGTTCTGCACCGCCCGCATTGCCGAAACTGGCGATTGCCCCATTCTGCCGCATGGTGCGCGTCAGCCAGGAAAGCATGGCGCCGCCTACCGAATCCAGCGCCCCGGCCCACTGTGCAGATTCCAGCGGTCGCGTACTATTCAGGTCAACTTGATTGCGCGCCAGGATTTCACTTGCACCCAACGTTTTCAGGAATTCATGCTCGCTATCTTTACCGGTTAGCGCCACCACATGATAACCGCATTGTGCCAACATCTGGATGGCAAGGCTGCCCACGCCACCGGTCGCCCCGGTCACGATCACTTTGCCATTCGCGGGCTTGAGATCGTTCTGCTCCAGCCGGTGAATGGACAACGCCGCTGTAAATCCCGCCGTACCCAACACCATGGCCTCAAACAGCGACAAGCCTTGCGGCAGATGTACTACCCAATCGGCAGGCACGCGCACGCGCCCGGCATAGCCGCCGTCATGGGCTACACCCATGTCATAGCCGGTGACGATCACTTCGTCGCCGGGCTTGAAGCGATCATCCTGCGAGCTTTCCACCACCCCGGACACATCGATGCCTCCCACACAGGGAAAGCGCCGGATGACCTTCCCGGCGCCGGTTGCCGCCAACGCATCCTTGTAGTTAATACTGGAATAAGCGGTGCGGATCACTACTTCACCGGGATCGAGTTCTTCCAGCGTCATGTCCACGAAACGGCTGGTTGTTTTTTCGTTCTCGTTGAAAATACGGTAGGCTTGGAATGTCTGCATGTTGGTTAGCCTTGTGAAATAGGTTAAATACTAAAGCGGCTTTGAGCCGCTAAACGGAATTCACGGTGCAGCTTAAGTTTTCCGGAGAACATTGCGGGAACCGGCACAGCAGAACCCGGATACATATTCTCACTTCAGATATGTATAGCCCGTTTGTCCACCGCCAGTGCCGCCTCATGCACGGCTTCAGACAATGACGGATGGGCATGGATGATACGCGCCAGGTCTTCGCTGCTGGACGAAAACGCCAGCGCCAGTACCGCCTGCTGGATCAGCTCCGAAGCCATAGGTCCAATAATATGAACGCCGAGAATACGGTCTGTTTTCGTGTCGGCAAGGATTTTAACAAAGCCTGATGCCTCTCCCAGCGCACGGGCCCGACCGTTTGCCATGAAAGGAAATTGCCCCGAACTATAATCCACACCGGATGATTTCAATTGCTGTTCGGTCTTGCCGACCCAGGCAATTTCCGGAGCAGTGTACATGATGCCAGGCACCAGATTCAAGTCGCAGTGCCCTGCCTGCCCGGCAATCAGTTCCGCCACCATCACACCTTCTTCCGACGCCTTGTGCGCCAGCATCGGGCCGCGCACCACATCTCCCACTGCATAGATATTGGGCAGATTGGTGCGGCAGTGTTCGTCTACTTCAACACGCCCGGCTCCATCCAGTTTCAACCCGACTGTTTCCGCACCCAGACCCTGCGTATTCGCAACTCGCCCAACTGCCACGATCAGTTTATCCGCAACCAGTTCCTGCGCAATGCCCTGGGCATCGTGCCAACTGATTTGAACCCCGGCATCAGATTGAGTCACGCCATCAATCTGCACACCCAGATGGATTTTCAAACCTTGCCGGGTAAACGCACGCAAGGCTTCCTTCGCCACTTGCTCATCGGCAGCGGGAATAAATGTCGGCAGCGCTTCCAGCAGCGTTACTTCAGCCCCCAACCTGCGCCACACGCTGCCCAATTCCAATCCGATCACCCCTGCGCCGATGATCACCAGACGTTTGGGGATTTCCGTAAATGCCAAGGCTCCCGAGTTATCCACAATACGGATGCCATCAAACGGCGCCTGCGGCAAGACGCGTGGCGTCGAGCCGGTGGCAATGATGACTTGCTTTGCCTTCACTTCCTCGCCACCGGCCACACCGATGCGCCAGCTATCTCCCTCGCGGCCAAGAAATTGCGCGTGGCCATACAAAGGTGTCACCTTGTTTTTCTTGAACAACTGGACGATGCCGGAAGTAAAATCGGACACAATCTTGTCCTTCCGCGCCAGCATTTTCGCCAGATCGAATTGCACACCGGATGCAGTGATGCCATGCGCGGAAAAATCATGCGTCACGCGCTCAAAGTTTTCAGAGGACTCCAGCAAAGCTTTGGAAGGAATACAGCCAACGTTAAGGCATGTTCCGCCCAAACTGGGCTTCCCCTGGGCATTCTTCCATTCGTCTATGCAAGCGGTACTTAATCCCAATTGCGCGCTGCGTATCGCCGCCACATACCCGCCAGGCCCGGCGCCAATCACTACCACATCGAAATCTGCCATGTTTTTTTCCTGTTAGATATCCAGCACCGCATGTCCCGGAAATTCAAGCGCTTCCTTGATAGCGACGAGAAACAGCACCGCATCGCGGCCATCAACAATACGGTGGTCGTAAGAAAGCGCGAGGTAATTCATCGGGCGAATGACCACATGACCATTTTCCGCTACCGGCCTGTCTTTCGTCGCATGAATACCCAGGATAGCGCTTTGCGGGGGATTGATAATCGGTGTCGAGAGCATCGATCCGAACACACCGCCGTTGGAGATGGAGAAAGTACCACCGCTCAACTCCTCCAAAGAAATCTTGCCGGTTTTGGCACGCGCACCGAAATCAGCGATCTGCTTTTCGATGTCTGCCAACGACAATTTGTCGGCATCACGAATGATGGGCACGACCAGCCCACGCTCGCTGCCGACTGCAACGCCGATGTCATAGTAGCCATGGTAGATGATGTCCGTACCGTCAATCGAGGCATTCACCAGAGGAAATTTCTGCAAGGCCAGCGCCGCCGCCCTGACAAAAAAGGACATGAAGCCAAGCTTGATGCCATGCTTCTTTTCAAAGGCATCCTTGTATTTGTTTCGCAGGTCTATCACCTGCTGCATGTTTACTTCGTTGAATGTAGTGAGGATAGCTGCATTCTGTTGTGATTGCAGCAAGCGCTCGGCAATGCGCTGGCGGATGCGTGTCATCGGAACCCGCTGCTCCACCCGCCCACCGGCATTGGCTTGCGGAATAACAGCAGTCGGTGCGGGCGCGGCAGGTTTTTGCAACGCGCTCAGCACATCTTCTTTCAACACGCGGCCATCACGTCCGCTTCCGCTTATTACCGCAGTATCCACTTTATTTTCCGCAGCAATTTTCTGTGCCGCAGGCATCACCGCAGCTTGTGCCTTGACTTCGACTGCTTGCGTGGGCACTGCTTGAACACTCGGCTGCACCTCTGTATCCAGCAGTGCGATCACTTCGTTGCTGGTTACTTTTTCGCCATCGCCCTTGAGGATTTTGGTCAGTACACCGCTTTTGTGGGCGGGTAATTCCAACACCACTTTATCGGTCTCGATATCGATCATGTTTTCGCCTTCGGCAACGGCCTCGCCGACTTGCTTGTGCCAAGTCACCAATGTTGCTTCTGACACGGATTCTGAAAGTTGTGGGACTTTGACTTCAATCATGCTCATGGTGGGATGCTCCCGGTTTAGGTTTATTGTCGAGGTTGTCGCGGAAAGCGGCTGCGATCACCGCCTTCTGTTGTTCTTGATGCACCGCCAGATAACCGGCGGCGGGTGCGGCTGAAGACGAACGCAGCGCGTAGCCGAGGCGCATGCCCTTGGGCAGATGCCGCTCCAGGTAATGCTGGAGACGATGCCACGCCCCCTGATTGCCGGGCTCTTCCTGGCACCACATCACTTCTGTGGCATTTGGATACGCCGCAACCTGGGCGGCAAAATCATGGTGCGGGAACGGGTATAACTGTTCAATGCGAATGATCGCCATTTCCTCCGGGGGTAGCGTTCTATGCGAAGTATCGCCAACAGGCTTGGCACGCCGTGCATTGAGCAAATCGAAGTACACCTTGCCACTGCATACGATGATGCGACGGACATTATCCGCATCAAGCGGATCAACCTCAGCTATAACCGGATGAAATTTTCCATTTGTAAATTCGGCAAGCGGTGAAGACGCATCTTTGCTGCGCAGCAAACTCTTGGGGGTAAACACGATCAGTGGTTTGCGTAGCGGCCGCAACATCTGGCGGCACAACAAGTGGAACATCTGCGCAGCGGTAGAAGGATTGCATACCTGAATATTGTAATCGGCGCACAGTTGCAAATAACGCTCAATGCGCCCGGAAGAGTGCTCCGCACCCTGCCCTTCATAACCATGAGGCAACAGCATCACCAGCCCGCACAATCTGCCCCATTTCACTTCGCCGGAGGCGATGAACTGGTCGATCACGACTTGAGCTCCGTTGGCAAAGTCACCAAATTGCGCTTCCCACAGCACCAGTGAATTTGAGTTGGTTGTGGCATAGCCATACTCAAATCCCAGCACCGCTTCCTCGGAAAGCAACGAATCAATCACTACGAAGTCCGCCTGCACGGGAGAAAGATGCTGCAACGGAGTATAAGCCCCCGCGTAACGTTCTGAACGATTCTGGTCGTGCCATGTGGCGTGACGATGGAAGAAAGTGCCGCGCTGGCTGTCCTGCCCGGAAAGCCGAACAGGATAGCCTTCGGTTAGAAGCGTGGCATAGGCAAGGTTTTCCGCCATTCCCCAATCGAGGGGCAGTTCACCGCGTGCCATGGCGGCACGATCCTCAACAATTTTTTGCACCCGCGAATGCAGGACAAAGCCATCCGGCAATGTGGTGAGTGGCAACGCAAGTTGCCGCAAACGCTCCAGCGACACGGACGTGTCTACTGCAACATCCCATGGCGTTTGCACCTTGAGCGATGCCCAGGTTGAAGGCCGCTTGCTTTCACCCCTGTCCAGTGCGGGATGAATCGAATTGCGCCCTTCATCCATCGCCTTGCGATAGTCGGCTATCATCGCATCCGCTTCGGCCGCCTGGATCACACCTTCCACGACCAGACGCTGCGCATACACGGCACGCGTTCCGGGATGCTGCCGGACGAAGCGATACATGAACGGCTGGGTGACCAGCGGCTCGTCCTGCTCGTTATGCCCAAGCTTGCGAAAGCACACCATATCAATGACCACATCCTTTTGGTATCTCATGCGGTAATCCAGTGCGATTTCGGAAATCAGCAATACCGCATCTGGATCGTCCGCATTAACGTGGAAAATAGGCGCGTCAACCATTTTTGCCACATCGCTGCAATAGTTGCTGGAGTGGGTATCGCGCAAATCCGAGGCCGTAAAACCTATCTGGTTATTGACAATGATATGCACCGTGCCGCCGGTGCGGTAACCCCGTGTCTGCGACATGGCGAGCGTTTCCATCACCACACCCTGCCCGGCAAAAGCCGCATCGCCGTGTATCAAGACCGGTAAAACCGTTTCCCCCTCCAAGTCCTTGAGGCGATGCTGGCGCGCGCGAACCGAGCCTTCAACCACCGGATTGACGATTTCCAGATGGGAGGGATTAAAGGCCAGGGCGACATGCAATGTGCCGCCCGGCGTGCCAATGTCGGCGGAAAAGCCCTGATGGTACTTCACGTCGCCGGAAGTCAGGTGTTCGGCGTGGATACCTTCGAATTCGGCGAACAACATGCCAGGCTGCTTGCCGAGAATATTTACCAGCACGTTCAATCGTCCTCGATGTGCCATGCCGATCACTGCCTCTTGCACGCCCATTTCACCTGCCCGTTGCAGCAAATGGTCAAGCAGTGGAATCATCGTCTCGCCACCTTCCAGGGAAAAACGCTTTTGCCCCACATATTTGGTATGCAAATAACGTTCCAGCGTCTCGGCGGCAGTCAGTCGTTCGAGGGTGCGACGGCGCATCGTTGCGTCATAACCGGCCTGTCCACGCACGCCTTCCAGGCGATTCTGTATCCAGCGTTTCTCCGTCACATCGCTCAGGTACATGTATTCCGCGCCGATGTTGCCGCAATAAGTCTGGCGCAAAAGCTTGAGGATTTCGCGCAAAGTCATACGCTTGCCCCCCACCAGCGATCCCGTATCAAAAGTGGAATCCATGTCAAACTCGCTCAATCCATAATGCGCCGGATCAAGCTCTGCAACCACCGTCTTTTCGTAGCGATTCAGGGGATCAAGATTGGCGGCGCGCACACCCAGAAAACGATGCGCATTGATGAGCTGCAACACGTGAACTTGCTTGCTCTCCAGGGCAGCCTCTTGCGCGACCACACCACTGACAGTCATTTGTGGCAAGGCCGCAAAGGCCCGTTGTATTGGGCTATGCGCTACCTCATGAATCGGGCCGGAAGTTTTTTGCAGCGCATCAAAGTAGCCGTGCCATACTTCGGGAACCGATGCCGGATTGGCGAGATAATCTTCGTACAGCCCTTCGAGATAAACATCGTTCATCCCGAACAACTGGGAAGTATCACTCATGACCTGCATGTAATTCTTTACTTGGGCGGACATTAGCTAGTCTTTCTGGATTGAGCCGAAAAAAAGCAACCAGCCACGCATGAACTCAGATTGCCGCAGATAAAGCGTAACTCCGATAAACAGCAATCCATAAACATCCATGTCAACTCGTGGTTAACAAAACTTATCGGCTGCCGACAGGCACAAAATCGCGCTTTGTCGCACCGCGATACAACTGGCGCGGCCGTCCAATCTTGTGATCTCCTTCAGCGATCATTTCGTTCCATTGCGAGATCCAGCCCACTGTGCGGGCCACAGCAAAAATCACCGTAAACATATTGGTCGGAATACCCAGGGCACGGAGTACGATGCCGGAATAGAAATCAACATTAGGATACAACTTGTGGTCGATGAAATACGGGTCGCTCAAGGCAACACGCTCCAATTCCATCGCCAGCTCGAACAGTTTGCTGTTTTCCAGCTTAAGTTCTTTCAGCACTTCATGGCAAGTCTGGCGCATCACGGAAGCGCGCGGATCCATGTTTTTATAAACACGATGTCCAAAGCCCATCAGGCGGTATTTTTTGTCTTTCACACCCTGCACATATTCGGGCACACGTGATATGTCGCCCACTTCTTCCAGCATCTTCAACGCGGCCTCGTTGGCACCACCGTGTGCGGGCCCCCACAAAGCCGCTATGCCGGAAGCGATACAGGCAAACGGGTTCGCCCCACTCGAACCGGCCAATCGGACAGTCGAAGTGGAAGCGTTCTGCTCATGGTCTGCATGCAAGATAAGAATACGATCCAGCGCGCGAACCAGCACCGGATTGGACTGGTATTCTTCGGTCGGTGTGGCAAACATCATGTACAAGAGGTTTTCCGCGTAGCTGAATTTATTCTTCGGGTACATAAACGGTGCCCCGGTGTAATATTTATGGGCCATCGCGGCAATGGTCGGCACTTTTGCCAACATACGCATCGCCGATATCCTGCGGTGCTCCGCATCATTGATGTCCAGTGAATCGTGGTAAAACGCCGACAATGCCCCCCCCACGCCGACCATGACCGCCATCGGATGCGCATCACGACGAAAGCCGGAGAAGAAACGCGCAATCTGTTCGTGAACCATGGTGTGGTGAGTAACGGTGTCCTTGAATTTTGCGCTCTGGGCAGCATCTGGCAATTCACCATTCCACAGCAGATAACTCACATCTAGAAAATCGGAGTGTTCGGCCAATTGTTCGATCGGATACCCCCGGTAGTAAAGCAATCCGGCATCACCATCAATAAAAGTGATCGTCGACGTACAACTGGCGGTGGAAAAAAAAGCCGGGTCGTAAGTAAACAACCCAAGCTTGGCAAGATTTTTAATATCGATCACATCCGATCCCAGCGTGCCTGACAGTATCGGGAATTCGACACTGCGCCCGTCATCCAAAGTCAGTGTTGCAACACGTTTGTTATCCATAATTTCTCCCTGTCATTAAATGCAGCACTAAACCGCCCTGATTTTCTCCAGCAACGCTTGCTGTTCGCCTTCCGACGCATCCTGTCTTCCTGCAATCATATCCCAGAGCACCGTGTCCGGCATATCCAGCAGAGCATTGAATGCAGCCTTCTGCATTTCATCCAGTCCCGCATAATCACGCTCGACAAAACGTCCCAGCACGATATCCAGTTCCAGTAAACCGCGCCGACAGCGCCAGCTCAGGCGCTCCATTTCTTTCATACTGTGCGCTTCGACATCAATCCCTTTATTCTGCCTATCGCCTGTGTCGGGTTCAATTCCTTGGGACACACATCCACGCAATTCATGATGGTATGGCAACGGAACAAGCGATACGGGTCTTCGAGATTATCCAGTCGCTCAGCGGTGGCCTGATCCCGGCTGTCGGCAATAAAGCGATAGGCTTGCAACAGCCCGGACGGTCCAACGAACTTGTCCGGGTTCCACCAGAATGAAGGGCAGGATGTGGTGCAGCACGCGCAAAGGATGCACTCGTACAGCCCGTCAATTTCGGCACGTTCCTTGGGCGATTGCAGGCGTTCGGTTTCAGGTGGCGGGTCGTTATTAATCAGGTAGGGTTTGATCGAGTGATATTGCTTGAAGAACTGTGTCATATCCACAATCAGGTCTCGAATCACCGGCAGGCCCGGCAACGGACGCAATTCGATGGGCTGTTTCAGGCTCGATAATGGTGTGATGCAGGCCAGCCCATTGCGTCCGTTAATGTTCATCGCATCCGAACCGCACACACCTTCGCGGCAGGAGCGTCTGAAACCAAGACTATCGTCCTGTGCTTTGAGCATCACCAGTGCGTCCAGCAGCATCGCGTCCCCGGCTTCGAGATTCAAGTCAAAACTCTGCATGGAAGGCTGTGTATCGGTTTCAGGGTTATAGCGGTAAATACGAAATTTCATGCTTGTCCCCTAATACACCCGCGTTTTGAGCGGGAATGTTTCCACTGTGAGCGGTTTCAACCGCACCGGCTTGTAATCCAGATGACGTCCTTCGCTGAAATACAACGAGTGTTTTAGCCAGTTGTCATCATCACGATCCGGAAAATCATCTCTGGCGTGACCACCCCGGCTTTCCTGGCGCGCGGCGGCTGCAGTCATGGTGGCTTGCGCCACTTCGATGAGATTATCGAGTTCAAGGGCTTCGACCCTTGCGGTATTGAATACCTTGCTTTTGTCTTTAATCTCAGTGCATTTGGCGCGTTCGGCCACCTCGTAAATTTTCCTGACTCCTTCGGCCAGCAGATCGGGGAAACGGAACACGCCGCAATGTGCCTGCATTACCCGCCGCATGGCAGCTCCCACTTCTGAAACGCTCTCACCGTTCTTTTGTCCTTCCAGCCTTGCAAGACGGGATAATGAACGATCCGCCGCATCGGATGGCAACTGTTTGGGATGCGGGTTACTTTTCAAGTCTTCGATAATCTGCCTTGCCGCCTCACGCCCGAACACGATCAAATCAAGCAGCGAATTACAACCCAGCCGGTTAGCGCCATGCACCGACACGCAGGCACATTCACCGACCGCATAAAAACCCTGCACAATTTCTTCAGGCCCGCCGTCATACGGTGCAACAACCTGACCGTGATAATTTGTCGGGATTCCACCCATCATGTAATGCGCGGTGGGTACCACTGGAATAGGATCTTTGGCCGGATCAACGTGCGCGAACTTGATTGCTATTTCACGAATGCCGGGCAGGCGATGGCTGATAACGTCTTCACCGAGATGATCCAGTTTCAACAGTACATGATCGGCATCCTTGCCGCAGCCGCGCCCTTCCTTGATCTCGGTCGCCATGGCACGCGAAACCACATCGCGGCTGGCAAGATCTTTGGCATTGGGCGCATAGCGCGACATGAACCGCTCACCGTCTTTATTGATGAGATAACCTCCTTCACCGCGTACACCCTCTGTAATCAGCACACCCGCGCCATGCACACCCGTTGGATGGAACTGGAAAAATTCCATATCCTCCAGCGGAATGCCCGCGCGCGCAGCCATACCGAGTCCATCTCCCGTATTAATGTAAGCGTTGGTGCTGGCCTGAAAAATGCGTCCTGCCCCGCCGGTAGCGAACAGCGTGGCACGCGCCTGCAGGATCATGACCTCGCTGGTTTCGATTTCCATCGCCACCACACCGAGCACGTCACCGTCCTGATCGCGGATTAAATCCAGCGCCATCCATTCCACAAAAAAATTGGTATTCGCCTGTACGTTGCGTTGATACAGGGTGTGCAACAGCGCGTGACCCGTGCGGTCGGCGGCAGCGCAGGCGCGCTGTACCGGATTCTTGCCGTAGTCCTGCATATGGCCACCGAACGGGCGCTGGTAAATTTTGCCGCTATCGGTCCGGTCAAATGGCATGCCGAAGTGTTCCAGTTCATAGACCACTTCGGGTGCTGCACGGCACATGAACTCGATAGCGTCCTGGTCGCCAAGATAGTCCGAACCTTTCACCGTGTCATACATATGCCAATGCCAGTTATCCTCGCTGACGTTACCCAGCGAAGCCGCGATCCCCCCCTGTGCCGCCACAGTATGCGAGCGCGTGGGAAATACTTTGGACAGTACCGCCACTTTGAGTCCCGCTTCAGATAATGCCAAGGCCGCGCGCATCCCCGCACCACCCGCTCCCACCACCACCACATCAAATGTCCGCTTCACCACTGCCATTTTATTTCCCTTGATGCCAGATTATCCATTAGGTGCGGTCGGATTTTACCCGACCTGCAATCCTCAATTCAGAAGCCCCACAAAATTTGCACCGACCAGATCAAATACATTATCAGTGCCAAAATCACCGCAACATGGAGTGCAAGACGCAGATGAGCCACCTTGATGTAATCCATCACGACGTCGCGCATCCCTATCCATGCGTGGCAATACAATGCGAGCAAGAACAGCAGGGAGAATGAACGCACTACATTGTTTGCAAACAATCCCGTCCATGCATCGTAATCAACACTGGAACCCAGTAGCAACCAACCCGCTATAAACAACACATACGTCACCATAACCAGAGCGGTTACGCGCTGCATTATCCAGTCGCGCAGGCCGTAATGAGCACCGGTGACAACGCGATTTACCATAACCTAACTCCCATCAGAACCGTCAACATCAAACTGACAACCATTACCCACTTGCTACTGGCACGTGCCTGAGCCAGTTTTACACCATAATCCAGGTCTATTGCCAAAAAGCGAATCCCCGCACAAAAATGGTGCATAAAAGCCCAGAGAACGCCTGTCAAGAATAATTTGCTGACCGGATGTTGTAATATCCCGCCCAGCTCGGTAAAAGTCTCAATGGAGCGCAAACTGTGTTGCAACAACCACAGCAATAACGGCAAGGACAAAAATAACAGTAAACCGCTGACGCGGTGCAGGCCGGAAACAATAGCCGGCAGAGGAAACTTGATATGCCGCAAGGCAAGATGTTTGGGACGTTTCTCGTTCATTGTTTCTTCCCGGAAATTAAACCCGATGCATTCATGTGTTTTGAGGAACTAAGAATATCGATCGCATCGGGGAACGATATTTTTGTGAATGTGCCTACAGTGTCTGTTCTCAATTAATCTTATCACTTTGACCCAGATATTTTATGTATATTTGCATTTTGCGCTTGTAAAATATACTCAATACCTCCCTTCAGTCCGAAAACAGACTAGGCAAACTTCTTCAGTGCAAGCGCTGAAGTACTTTACTATAAGCTTGTGGAAAGAGGTTCTACGTTGTGCTAAGGTTAAATCAAATATACATTATTTGACCAATCAATTGTATTAATCTTTAATATTAATGTTATAAATACACAGGAATCTAGCCCAATTTTTATAAGTTTTTTCCCGGGAATGGGCGAATTCCTTTACGCCTCAAACTATGAACATCATCATAACCTTCCCTGATAGCCCTTTCCGCCTGCACCAGCCCTTTGAACCGGCCGGCGACCAGCCTACAGCCATTGCGCAACTGGTGGAGGGAATCAACGAGGGGTTATCGTATCAAACGCTGCTCGGCGTGACCGGCTCCGGCAAGACTTTCACCATGGCCAATGTCATCGCGCAGCAGGGACGGCCTGCGATCATCATGGCGCCGAACAAGACGCTGGCGGCGCAACTGTATTCCGAGTTGCGCGATTTTTTCCCGGAAAACGCGGTGGAATATTTTGTCTCCTACTACGACTATTACCAGCCCGAGGCCTATGTGCCATCGCGCGATGTTTATATCGAGAAGGATTCCAGCATCAACGATCAGATCGAGCAAATGCGCCTTTCGGCCACCAAATCGCTGCTGGAACGGCAGGATGTGGTGATCGTCGCGACGGTGTCGGCGATCTACGGTATCGGCGATCCGGTGGATTACCACGGCATGATCCTGCACCTGCGCGAACACGAAAAGGTGGCGCGGCAAGACGCGATCAAGCGCCTCACCGAGATGCAGTACGAGCGCAACGATGTGGATTTTCAGCGCGGCAACTTCCGCGTGCGCGGCGATGTGATCGACATATTTCCGGCAGAAAACAGCGAACATGCGCTGCGCCTGACCCTGTTTGACGACGAGGTGGAATCGCTGTCGCTGTTCGATCCGCTCACCGGTCACATCCTCACCCGCGTGCCGCGCTTTACCGTTTATCCTTCCAGCCATTACGTCACACCGCGCAGCACCACGCTGGATGCCATCGAAACCATTAAGGTGGAACTGGCCGAACGCATCGCGTTTTTCCAGAAGGAAAATAAACTGGTGGAGGCACAACGCATCGAGCAGCGCACTCGGCACGATCTGGAAATGCTCAACGAAATCGGCTTCTGCAAGGGCATCGAGAACTACTCGCGCCATCTGTCTGGTCGCAAGCCCGGCGAGCCGCCGCCGACACTGATCGATTACCTGCCGCGCGACGGCAT
>CAIQPV010000402.1 GCA_903873725.1 uncultured Nitrosomonadales bacterium | reverse complement strand
ATATTGGAGCCAAGTAGACCTATTTCCAAAGCAGCCCATTTCAAATCAGGATCATCAGGCATGGGCAGGGAGTCAACCTCAACAACACGTATTTGTTCAGGACGAATTACTCCTACACTACTTGCAAGTGATGTAAGCGCGTTATTCAATGGCTGCCCCATACAAGAAATTTGTAATGATTGTCTCTCGGCCCATGCAATAAATTTGGGTATGAGATACGCAATGGCAATTTGTTGCTCATGAGATACCATCACCTGACCTTGCCAGTGAAAACGTATTGATCATAGTCCGATACCGATGAAAATGAGGATTCAATAGTAGCTTTACTGGCATGATCTGGGCACATTGTCTCTTTCGTCTAATCGTTAGAAGCTTGTGCCGTTATTGGCGTAGCACCCTCAAAAATTACATCTTCACGATTTATAACCGTGCCCAATGGGGGTAAATTCAAAGTCGTGCAAACAGATCGTTCAGTAACCAATCCTGGATTGGTTCGTGCTTCGTGCTTGGCTGGCAATCGGTCTAATTCTTCCGCGCTAAACGGAATTCTCTCAATTCGCCGTTGAACATACCCACCGCGCTTGAATACCGCAGGGTAGTCGTTCCAGTTCACGCCTTTTTCGTGCAGCATGTCGTGCTTCTGAGGGGTGTTTTTCCCCATCAGCGCTTTGTGGCTGTAATATGCGGATGCAGCCATGCTCACGCTATTCTTGGTTGCATCCCATTCACGCCACAAGAATACGTTGGCACCTTCAGAGCGGTTCGGCACGTTCCATACTCGCGCATCAAAGGTAGGCATCCTGTCGGCGTACAGTGGCAACCGTTCAAGCACAAGGCGGTAAAATATCAGCGTTGCTTGCGCTCCAAGTTGTGATGTCATCTTGGCGATTCGCCCATCAAACCAGATTTGAGATTTCGGGGATTCCGAGTGCCATGCAAGGGTAATTTCGTCGCTCTGTGTATAACCCATGCAAGCGCCAGTTTCACGTACCAGTGCTGATGTTGTTTCAACCATTGCCTTAGAGAATTCGGCATCAAAAGGTCTCATCATGCCCTGCGTAAACGAATGAAAAGCGCGCCCATCAATCCGCGCGAGCACCGGAAGCAACGGCATCAAACGCCGCCCTGATTCCATTTGCTCATACATTTTCATTCTGTCGCCAATATCGTCTCTCACAGCTCCCCTTTCAAAATTCGTCGTATCTGTCAAGCTCCACCCTCAAAATAATGGGCAATCCGCACCATCGCCAGCGTATCCCGTTCGCAATACAGTAGCAACGCATTATGTAATTGCTGGCGGCGTTCTGGCAGAGTTTCAGGCTGCATGATTTCTGCAAAAGCTTCCTGTGCCATGCCACCGTTAGCCACTTCCAGGTTGTCATACGCCAAGTCGGGTGCAATTGTCGGCAGTACGGATTTGATCGACCATGAGCCGCGCATCTCGGGATGGTAGTAATTCTCACGCGCTATCGGCAGTAAATCGACAATGCGATCAATGGCGGCTTGAAGCGCAGAAGCCAAATCAGGGTAATACTCAGCAATCTCCTGCATTCGGCTTCGTTCAAACGGAGCGTTGTAAACAAAGATCGGGCCATCGGTGCCTACTGCGTCAATCAAACTTTTAGCGAAAGATCGGCGTGGATCACTTTGTCCGTCGGCTAAAAATGCACAATGCGTTATCACGTCCTTGGCTGTTTCGGTATGGCATGACCATTGGAATGGCACTTGCATATAGGGGCGTGTGCCCGCCCATATTGGTACGGCTGGGTTGATGGTCTCAAAGTCGATGTAATAGCGCGGGTAAGGTAGGGCGGCAATCAGCTTTCCGGCCTCAGGGTTTAATTCAGCCTGACCTCTCTTGGTTGCTCGCCATACACGCTGATGTTTCCACGTTTCCATTCTCTCTTCAGGTACGTCGCGTAGGTCAGTATAGCCCTCTGCACGCAAAGTGGCGGCCAACGTACCGCCATACGGTAAGACTTCAGGCGGGTAGATATCCGTGGACTCAACTGACAGCGAGCAATAAGCAAAAAACGAACACTCGAAAGGCGTGTCGCATTGAATACCAGGGGCAATACACGGTTCGTCGCCAGACAAAGTCTCGCGCGCCGCCTTGATCCAATCGGGCACCTCAGCTTTCATAGCTGAAATCTGCTCTGTGATGTCGGCATAATGTAATAGACCTTGGTAATCGCCACCGCCCGGATAGACGAATGAATTGTCGATATGTGCAATTTCAACTCTGGTCACAGGAAGATTTGCTTGTTCCGCAATCCAGCTTTGAATGGCTGCATCGGTCAGGTGGTAATCCTTTACACTGGTTGACGATTTAACTTCCACCATACGAAAGCCATCCTTAACCGGAAGTAACAGGTCATTACGGATCAGCACGCCATCGGCTTGAAACGTGGCCTCGAAAATCGGGCGTTTTTCACCGGCTAGAATTGCCTGGGTATCAATAACGGCTTGCCCCAGATCATCCCCATCAATCAGCACGCCATCTGGATAAAGTTGTTGCGCAATTTCGCCAACATAAGTGCCCGTTGCGAATCGCGTCTGGTTGCTATCGGTAACCTCTTCCATTTCCGGACGATGGATTTTCAGCCATAGACGTTTCGGACATTGGCGATGCAGCAGGATGCGCGATTTGGAGAGGCCGTAGCGTTTGGGTTGTGTGTTGTTCATGGTAGGCGGTGAGTAGCTTTTCAGTGTTATCAGGGTTCAAGGATAGAGTATGGCTGAATAAAATTATCGTATCGTCCACGCGAGGGGTGCATTCTTGTCATGTATAGCGCCTTCGGCTCCATCTCCCCAAGCAGGCCAAGAACAAATGCTTTTCGTTGTTCAAAGCGGTTTGAAGACCCCCATCCCAGAATGACTATGTCGGACTCAAACAGGGCAGCTCTGATGGCTGCATCATTGAGCGAGCCAATTTCATGTGGTAGCCCTTGAAATGAATTCGTCTGAATAAAAGCGAACTGGTTAACTACAATCAGTCGGCTCACACCTTCAAATTCTGCCAGCCCTTTTTTGAATACCACTTTCTCCATAAACTGAACCGATTTGTCCGCCACATCCTCCCCGGCATAGCTCGGGTTCTGCATCACCACACAGACAGTTTTTCCTGTGTGCGCAGCATCATTCAAGACGATCTCCAACTGGTAGCGATAGCGCAAATCGCCCTCCCATGCGAACTGTGCGGTCACTTTTACACCATCAATGTGTTCATAGATCATGGTTAGTTTTTGCACTTTTGTTTGATTTGCAGACCAAGTTCGCGAGCGGCAACCTGAGACCACCCGGGAGACAAATGAGAAACCGTGATGATCTGTCCAGTATAATTCTTGCTCCGAATATGTCTCGCAGCCTCTTCACCGTGAACCACGATGAGGCGAGGT
>CAIQPV010000401.1 GCA_903873725.1 uncultured Nitrosomonadales bacterium | reverse complement strand
CGGCTGCACAATATGCGCACGCTGGGAGTGATGTCGCGCGAGAAGATCGAGCGCATCGCGAGCGAAACCATGGAAATTTACGCTCCCATTGCCAACCGGCTGGGGCTGAATTCCATTTATCAGGAACTGGAAGATCTCAGTTTCAAACACTTGCACCCCAATCGTTACTCTGTATTATCCAAAGCGCTCAAGGTCGCGCGCGGCAATCGCCGTGAAGTGGTCGGCAAGATTCTGGAAGCAATCCGCCAGAGGCTGAAAGAGCAGCATATCAACGCCCAGGTGCAGGGGCGCGAAAAACACCTGTACGGCATCTATCAGAAAATGCAGGCGAAGGCGCTGGCCTTCTCTCAGGTATTGGACATTTACGGCTTCCGCGTACAGGTTGACGATACGCCTTCCTGTTACCTTGCGCTGGGGGTATTGCACAGCCTGTACAAGCCGATCCCCGGCAAGTTCAAGGACTATATTGCCATTCCCAAGGCCAACGGATACCAGTCGCTGCATACCACCTTGTTCGGTCCTTTCGGTACGCCCATCGAGGTGCAGATACGCACTGTGGAAATGCACAAGATTGCCGAAGCGGGCGTCGCTTCGCATTGGCTGTACAAGAGCGTGCATGCACCGATCAATGACCTGCACCAGAAAACCCACCAGTGGCTGCAAAGCCTTCTGGAGAGTCTTTCCGAAAGCGGCGACTCGGTCGAATTTCTGGAACATCTGAAAGTAGACCTGTTTCCGGACGAGGTGTATGTGTTCACGCCGAAAGGCAAGATTCTCTCCCTGCCGCGCGGCGCAACGGCGGTGGATTTCGCCTACAGCGTGCACACTGACATTGGCAACCGCTGCGTGGCTGTCAAGGTGAATTTCGAGCTGGTGCCGCTACGTGCCGAACTGAAGAACGGCGATCGTGTTGAAATTATTACCGCGCCCCATGCAAAACCCAATCCGGCCTGGCTAAGCTATGTGGTAACCAGCAAAGCACGCAGCCATATTCGCCATTTCCTCAAGACCATGCATTTCAAGGAATCTGCCGCGCTGGGCGAACGTTTGTTGCACCAGGCGCTTTCTTCCCTTAATCTGAAGCCACAGGAAATTGATGACAATCCTCACTGGCAAAAGTTGCTCAAGGACAGCGATTCAAAATCACGGGAAGAAATTCTTGCGGACATCGGCCTGGGCCGCCGCCTCAATATGGTCATTGCACGCCAGCTCGCGCGTATCAGCGAAGCAGGTGCTCAGGACGTAACCTCATCAAGCGGCGTAGTCACCATCCTCGGCACGGAAGGTATGGCGGTGCAATTCGCCAAGTGTTGCCGTCCCATTCCGGGTGACCCCATCATTGGCGTCATCAAGAGCGGACAGGGTTTGATTGTGCATACCCACGACTGTCCCTTGCTACGCAAAGGACGCGGCGGCACGGATAAATGGCTGGACGTGACCTGGGACAAGAATATCAGCCGCCCCTTCGAAGTGAGTATCAAACTAATCGTTGCCAACCAGCGGGGCGTGCTGGCAAAAGTTGCGGCGGCTATTGCCGAGGCGGAATCGAACATCGAGAATGTGCACTTTACCAACGAGGGCAATTACACCGCGTTGTACTTCACCCTGCAAGTCGGAAATCGCCAGCACTTGGCCAAGGTAATGCGCGGCCTGCGCGGAATACCCGAGGTAGTGCGTATTACGCGGGTAAAAAGCGTGCCTGCTTGATTTTGCAATTCCATTCGTCTTGATGGACGACTTCAAGAAAATCAACGCGCAAATGAAAAACCGCACCAAAATGTGCGGTTTTTCATTTGCTGCTTATCGCCGGATGATCAGTTTGGTGTGTGTTGTGTTTCGATCTGCACCAATGGCTCGTTGCTTTCCATGCTGTAAACCTCACGCGGGCGTTGGCGGCGGCGCGTTACAGGTTGTTGTACTGTCTCTGCCGATTCTGTGGCAAACGCAGCAAGTTTGGACGGGGCGGTTTCAATCTGCACCAAGCCACTATCGCTGATGGGCAATCTGGCTTGAACCGGGGTGGGCTCTGAAACTGGAACATGGGTTGTCGCGTGTTCAGGGGCGAGTATCGGTTCGGATACCGGTACCGGAACCTCCGCCACAAATTGCACAACCGGCTCTGCTTGATGTCCGGTAACCGAAATTACTGACTGTTCAGCCTGATTTTGTTCTGCGACATGGTTGGAGAGCTGCTCCACTTCTGCATTACGCTGAGTCAATGCTACCTCGGTTTTTGCTTCGTTGCCGATTTCATTGTTCAAGGATTGTTCCCCTGCACTGGGCTCGGCTGATTGTTGTTCACGACGCTCGCGTTCGCGCTGTCCACCGCGCCGTCCGCGTTTGCGTCCGGTACGGTTGCCATTTTCGTCGGTTTGTCCGGAAACAGATACGTCGGTTTGAGGCAAGCTTTCCAGTGCAGGTTTTTCGACCGCTACACGCGGGGGACGCGGTGGGCGGTCGGCACGGGGTTCCTGTGCTTTGGGAGCGATTTCCGGGCGTACCGTTTTTTCCGGGCGCGGAGCGTCATCACGGTCGCGGCGAGGCTTGTTGCGCTGACGGTTACCGTCTTGCCGGTTTCCTTCCTGACGACTCCCTTCCGGGCGATTACCCTCGCGGTCACGGCGTGGTCCATTGCTGCTACGAGGTTTGGCAACCTCGACTTTTTCCGCAGCAGGGACCGTATCCTTCGATTTGAACCATCCGAAAATCTTACCGAGAAGAGAGGGTTGTTCCGGAGTTGCCACAACTGCACGAACAGGCGCCGGTTGCGCCGGCGTAATGCCATGCACTGCAGCCTGTGGGCGTTGCGCCTTGGCCTCTTGTGTATCGGCAGCAACCTTTACTTCTTCCGGACGCTCAACCAATTTGTAGCTGGCCTGCTGGTTTTCGCTGGTCATGTCGTCCTGGCGCAAACGCGACACGTTGTAGTGCGGTGTTTCCATGTGCTGGTTGGGAATCAGCGTGATGCTTACCTTCAGGCGCGATTCGATGCGGTGGATATCAGCACGCTTTTCGTTGAGCAGGAAGGTGGCGACATCTATCGGCACTTGCACGTGGATGGCGGCGCTGTGTTCTTTCATCGCCTCTTCCTGAACGATGCGCAGGATATTCAATGCAGAGGACTCGGTACCACGGATGTGACCGATGCCATTGCAACGGGGGCACGGTGTATAGCTGGTTTCCTCAAGGCTGGGTGCCAGTCGCTGGCGTGAAAGTTCCAACAGACCAAAACGCGAAATCTTGCCGGTCTGCACACGTGCACGGTCGTAATGGAGAGCGTCGCGCAGACGATTTTCCACATCGCGCTGGTTGCGGCTGTTTTCCATGTCGATGAAGTCGATTACGATCAGGCCACCCAAGTCGCGCAGACGCATCTGCCGCGCAATTTCGTCGGCAGCTTCCAGGTTGGTGTTGAGTGCGGTGGTTTCGATATCGCCGCCGCGTGTGGCGCGCGCCGAGTTGATGTCGATGGCGGTGAGCGCTTCGGTGTGGTCGATCACGATGGCGCCGCCCGAGGGCAGGTTGACCTGACGTGCATGGGCAGACTCGATCTGGTGCTCGATCTGGAAGCGCGAAAACAGCGGAACATCGTCGCGGTAGCGCTTGATTCGGTCCACATTTCCCGGCATCACCGTGCTCATGAACGCCTGCGCCTGCTGGAAAATGTCGTCGGTATCCACCAGAATCTCGCCGATTTCCGGG
>CAIQPV010000400.1 GCA_903873725.1 uncultured Nitrosomonadales bacterium | reverse complement strand
ATCTTTTTTGCATATCGCGGACAACACGCAAAATGTGTTCGTCTATCGCGCCATAATGCAAAAGAATTTCACCGACCGGTTTGCCTTGCGTCGGGTAAATATTCTCCCCTTTGAGCTTCAGTTCGGCAACCTCGCCAAGTTCATGCTGGGTGTGTATGACAGGCCACTCGACCCTGGATTTTCCGCCGGCATTTTCCGAATCGGGTTGGATGAGGTCAATGCCGTTACTGGTTTCGGAGACAGGAAAGCTCAGGGAAGTGCATCTGCCCGGGGGTGCCGCGATTGGCACGATCTCGGAGCCGCTGAAAGGATCGTATGGGTTCAGGTTTGCCGATGGATAAAGGAGCTGATGGACTTGTTTAAGCATGACGATTTCTTTTACGGCCTCGATCGAAAAACCTTGGCGAACCTGGGTTGTCCGGCCTGACTGGAATTCCTTATCGTCTGGGATGTCCCCGAGAAAGAGCGAATCAAAGTAATCAATCGCCTCATTTTCGCCCCACAAAAATTCGATGCGCTGCAAAACACGCTTGAAATTATTTGCCAGGAATTCCGGGAATACAGCGCCGGTTTTTTTAATGGCTCCCGATATTCTGGGATACAGGTTTTCCTCAGTGCCCATGTCTCCCCTCCCCTGAGTTGTTTTTTTATTGATGACTAAAATACTACAGTTTTATAAAAATTGATATATGCCGAAAGGCCTATGTAAACCACTTTTTGTTTAAGGTCTTTGATACCGGCAAGTGAAATCTTCAGCCTGCTGTAAACCACAGATCTTGCCGTGCGCTTTGGGGATGTTGCCCGGTTTCCGGTGTTGCGGGCCTGGCAACAGCGCTACCATATTGCGTTATTCGTGTCCATACGTAGTAATACTTAGGCCGTTCGGCATATGGACACTCCCGGTCAAACGAGTATTCTGTGTTCGTACCTTGGTTTAACCGGAGCAGGCCATGACATCGAAAATTGCAGTCCAGCAACCGGCAGGCACTGCAAACACCCCGGAGGGCGAGTGCCCCAACTGCAGGACACGAAAGTTTGTCTCTGACCTGATGGAGTGCACAACGCAAATCGATTATTGCAAGTGGGCATTGCCTTATGGAGACACGCGTTTTTGCACGCACACGTCTGCAAAAATGTTCGATGAATCAAACAAGCCGTAAACAGTCCGGCCATCAACATCGCACACCTGAAACATCAGTACTGGTTGAGCGTGCGAATGAATTCGCACCCACGAACCCATCAACCGGGTTTTTGGGATTATTTGAATCTGTAACTAAAGGAGAGATAACCCGTATCCAGATATCCTTGATTAACGACAGGGCTGTGCCGGATAGAGTCGTCCAGCCATTTGTGGCGCACTTGGCAATTCAGGTGATATTCACCGGACAGCCTGATGTCGGCTATCAGTCCGAGGAAATTGTCGAGCGAACCGGCAGGTTGGTAGGCGGCATATTTACTGTTTGCCGCTTCTCCGGCTGAAATGCCGTAGTAGTAACGCACATAATCTGCGGACTGATATTCGGAACCCGCCAAGGGATAGAATGTCACGCGGGGCAGATCCAGTTCGCCACCATAGACCACTTCGTACAGGTTGCCTTTGGACTGATTGACATCGTGGAAGGCATTTACCATGAAAGCGCCTGCAGGTGTTATCTGGAAAGTACCGATACCCAAAGGGATCGGGGTGGCTCTTGCGTTAAGCCCCTGCAGGCCGGAAGTATTGGTGCTGAATCCATCCTGACTGAGCCTGCCTGCAAGTTCCAGATACCCATACCCCAGCTTAACCGTTTTGATGCCCAGCGTATCAACTCGGGCAAACATCCTGCCGTAATCAAAATCGAGGTATGGCAGTACACTGAGCTTGTCGTTGTTGCCACGAATAATGCTGTGTGTGAAGTAACCACCCAGTCCGATATCACCCTCCAGGCTTTGTCCAAATTCTTCAGCCCTTGCCTGCATTGCACAGAGCAGAATCGAAATCCATAGTGGACGGAATGAATGGACAAACAGAATTTGGCCAATTTGGCGAGCTAGTTTCATGTTGATATGCCTCAGCCAATTTGAAACGCACCCCTGAATTTCCGGAGGTGCGTTTAAGGCTAAATTTTACTGCGGCAAGTATTACGACAACTTCAACTGAACCTTTGATTTTCTGCCCGGTGCTGCCTTGGGAATATATCCGGCGACCCGGCACTTTATCCCCTCAATTTTCTTGCCCTTCTCAAACCTGGTCGAATGGCATGACATTACCTCACCCCTGGCAGTAAGTTCTGATAAATGGAGGCGGACTTTGGCAAGCGAGATTCCAGCGGCTTCAGCAATCTCGCTATCGAGCCGCTCGCCGTGCGTTTTCAGGTATTGCAGGATTTCATTCATAGGGAAAAAGGCCGGGGTTCACCCCCGGTTCCTCTCAATTCAATCATTATTTCTTGGTGCCGTTTACAGCAGCTTTGAGTGTTGCGCCAGCTTTGAAAGCGGGTTGTTTTGACGCCTTGATTTTTAATTCGGCGCCAGTCTTGGGGTTTCGGCCAATGCGTGCAGCCCGCTTGCGTACTTCAAAAGTTCCGAAGCCGACCAGCGAGATTGAATCCCCTTTTTTCAGCGTGGCGGTAACGACTCCGATCAATGCCGCTATGTTGCGGTCAGCATCGGCCTTGGTGCCGCCGGTTGCGGTTGCCAATGCGTCAATCAATTGTTTGCGGTTCATTGTATATAACTCCCATTGGTTGTTGTTGAAGTGCCAGTGCAGATTGTTATGGATATTGGGGTTGATGGCAAGAAGAAGTTGATTCAATTTTAACAGGCCAGGTTTCCAGTCCTGTTTAGTGCCCATGTTTTAATCCGCCTTAAATGGCGGCAACCAAGGCGTTTCCAGACAGACAGCTCTTCTTTCCGGACTTTTATAAAACAGGATATCTCATTGTTTTGTAAAATTTTAAAAGAATCAGGGCACGCCAAAAAAGGGGCGCTCTTAGCGCCCCTGTCATACTGGCTTGAGAAATATGGAACTCAAAAACTTACCCGGTCATGTGCACTTTGTCTGTGCAGCCTGTACGAAACATCCGCAAGGCTGGCGCCCGGCTTTTGCGAGAAAATTGTGGTAATTTCATCCGTGTTGAGATCAGTTGCGACCGAAATTGCCTTAATGGCCTTTTCAATTTCCCAAGTCAACTTTATCGAGCCAGCGCGTCTTACAGGCTCATTGTTAAAATCATCCTCAAGCGCTTCAACTTTATTTTTCAATTCACCGAGCATTTCCACTTGAATACTTTCCAGAAGCTCCAGCGCTTCACCCGGCTGAAGGCTTACTGAAGTCGCCATTGTTGAAACGATTTTATTTACAAATTCCTCCAATTGCCGGATATACATTTTTTCAAAATCCAAACTCTCTGATTGTTGTGTCGTCATCATGATGTCACCTCTTATCTTTTCGATAAATTCCAAAGCGACTAGCGATGTACACCAACCATCATTGGTCGCGGATGTCACTTCAAATTACGCTGACAAGATAACATACTTGAGTATTTTAGTCAAGTTATTATCCTTCTGTGTCACCCTGTTTTCTGATACAGTTGCCATATGGACTCAATATGAGCGAACAGAATGCAAAGGAGATTCAAATGAAACTAATACAGGGTCGGACATGGCTGGTTGCGGCAGGATTGATGTTGGCGATGGCAGCGACGCGGTTTAACCATTTCGGTTCGGCTTTTTCTTTGCCGGACGCATCATGGGCGGTGTTTTTTCTGGGCGGTTTATATCTGGCCCGAAATGCACGCGCATCGAAAGTGATGTTTATCGCGCTACTCCTGCAAGCCGGTATTATGGATTCCTATGTGACTACCGTGCAAGGCGTGAGCGACTGGTGCATGACGCCTGCCTACTGGTTTCTCATCCCGACTTATGGCAGCTTGTGGTTTGTGGGCCACCGTTTTGCGTTACGCCACCCAATGGAAGGCAAAGGATTGGTTTGGCTGGCCATATCCGCGTGGGCTGCAAACAGTTTTGCATTTCTGTTCTCAAATGCCGCTTTCTATCTGGCTTCCGGGCGTGTTTCAGAAATGACACTCACTGAATATGCTTCACGTGTGTCGGAATATTATGTTTCCTACGTTTCCATGTCGATGCTTTACATCGCCTGTGCTGTCGGCATCCACATGCTGATCACGGTCCAAAGCAAGAGCAAAGCGCATCCCGAGTCTTGCTCTGGCTAAACAGCAAGCAGGTGTTGTTGCAATAGCACAAACAGATTCTGCGCGAGTTGCCGTTCCAGCTCGACCAGCGTTGCGCTGATTCCGACATCACGCGCCTGGGTGACCCGCAGCCCGGTAAAGCCGCAGGGATTGATGAAACTGAACGGTGACAAGTCCATATCCACGTTGAACGCAATGCCGTGGTAGCAGCAACCGTTTTTTATCTTCAGACCGAGTGAGGCGATTTTAGCATCGTTCACATATACGCCCGGCGCGGCCTCGCGGCCTCGCGCCTTGATACCATGTTGCGCGAGCAAATCTATCACGGCCTGTTCCATCAACCTCACCAACTCGCGCACATTGAGTTTCCAGCGGCGCAAATCCAGCAACAGGTAAGCGACAATCTGGCCCGGGCCGTGATAAGTAATTTGCCCGCCACGATCTGTTTTAACCACCGGAATTTCGTTGGCGCGCAGCAGATGTTCAGGTTTGCCGGCGAGTCCTTGTGTGTAAACTGGATGGTGTTGCAACAGCCAGATTTCGTCGCGTGTTTCGATGTCGCGCGAGGTGGTAAATTGTTTCATCGCCTGCCAGGTTGGGGTGTAGTCGACAAGGCCAAAAAATCTGATTTCAGGATTTGGGATTTTCAATTCGCCAAGCGGCACTCCGCAATCCGCATTCATAAGACCATCACCACCATCGGGTGGTCGCACAGTTCCTGATACAGGGCGTCGAGCTGCCCGCGCGAGGTGGCGCGCACGGTGCAAGTGAGACTGATGTAGCGCGCCTTGCTGCTGCTGCGCATTTCTATGGAACCGGCCTTGAATTCCGGGTCGTGGCGCACTACAACTTCCATTACCGCTTGCGCAAAGCCTTTTTGCGATAGCCCGAGCACCTTGATCGGAAAGTCGCAGGGGTAGTCAATAAGGGAGTCTTCCAATTTCATTTTGTTCCGGTTCAAACTATCCCCCGGTGTAGGGAGGAGATTGTTGTCGCATCACGTCGCGCTTGAAATCCTGATACAGTTTATACAGTTTGTCGAACATCCGGCCCGGTTTGCCGTCGCCCACCGGCTTGCCGTCGAGCCGGGTAATGGCAAGAACTTCCTTGGTGGAAGAGGTCAGCAGCAGCTCGTCTGCACTGAACACTTCGTCCCTGGAAACCTTGCGCACTTCATGCCGGATTCCATTAGCGGCAGCGATTTCCAGTATCACGTCATAGGTGATGCCCGGAAGCATCAGATGATCTTTCGGCGGAGCGATCAGCGTTTCATTCTTCACCACGAATATGTTACTGGCTGCGCCCTCAGTCATAAAGGCATCGTCGCGGATCAGGATGGTCTCGGCACAACCGGCATCCACTGCCGCCTGGCGCAGCAGCACGTTGGGCAGCAGGGCGATGGCCTTAATGTCGCAACGCAGCCAGCGGTTGTCCTGCGAGGTAATTGCACCTACGCCACTCTGCAGCAATTCTGCGGATGGGGTGATCAGCGGGTTGCTCATCATGAACACAGTGGGCGTGACCGGAGGTCTGGGAAAAGCATGGTCGCGCCTAGCTACCCCGCGCGTGATGTGCAGGTAGAGGTACTGGTCTTCACCCGGATTGCGTGCGATGAGTTCGTTTATATACCGCGCCCAATCCGAGTCGCCGTATGGATTTTCCAACCTGATACCGTCAAGGCTATGTTGCAGGCGCCGCAAATGTTCAGGCAGGCGGAAGGCCCGGCGCGAGTAAACAGGAATCACTTCGTACACTCCGTCGCCGAAAATGAACCCCCGATCCAGCACCGGAATGCGTGCTTCTTCAATGGGCATGAATTGGCCGTTCAAATATACCGTCATAGTGTTTGGTCTTTAATTTTAGGGCGCTTCTAAAAATTCAAAATTCTAAACAAGACAAGGCGCGAACAAAAAATTGCGACGCAGCATATAGTTGATATGTAAGGAACAATTTTTTGAGAGCAACGCAGTATTGTAACGAAGTTTGGATTTTTAGAAGT
>CAIQPV010000399.1 GCA_903873725.1 uncultured Nitrosomonadales bacterium | reverse complement strand
ATTTCGCACATGGTCTGGTACTGGGATGGTCCCGATGCCTACACCTCCGCCAAGGCGGGTGAAATTGCCGACAGCCACGCCGGTTTCATTTTCCACAAAGGCGCGCTTGACTTTGCCGGTGGTACCGTGGTGCATATCAACTCCGGTATTGCTGCGCTGGTTGCTGCACTGATGCTTGGCCCACGCAAGGGTTTTGGCAAGATATCAATGGCTCCTCATAGCCTGATGATGACTGCAATCGGTACCGGCTTGCTGTGGATGGGCTGGTTCGGTTTCAATGCCGGCTCGGCACTGGAAGCAACTGGCGCTGCAGGTCTGGCCTTCTTCAACACCCTGTATGGTGTAGCCGTTGCCGGGGTTGTCTGGACACTCGTCGAGTGGATCGTCAAGGGCAAGCCAAGTCTGTTGGGCATTTGCTCCGGCATCGTTGCGGGCCTGGTGGCAATTACCCCGGCTGCAGGTTATGTCGGCGTGATGGGTGCGACGGTTGTTTGTGCGGTGGCTGCGGTAGTTTGCTTCTTTGCCGTGACCAAGGTCAAGGTATGGCTTAAATACGATGATTCTCTGGACACTTTTGGTGTGCACTGCGTTGGTGGGATTATCGGTTCGCTCGGTACCGGCATATTCGTCAATCCGGCACTCGGCGGTCAAGGGGTATGGGATTATGTCGCCAACAAGGTTGGGGATTTTGACGCGATGGGTCAAATCATCTCGCAACTGTGGGACATCGGCATTACATTGGCCTGGTCCGGTTTCGTTGCCTTCGTGATCCTGTTTATCCTGAAGAAGACGATTGGCATCCGTGCAAGCGACGAAGCACAGGAAGAGGGCCTCGACCTTGCCGACCATGGCGAAAAGGCATACAACCTCTAACATTACTCCTCCCTGAAGTTCCCTCAACTTCAGTTCAGGGGCACCGCAAGGTGCCCTTTTTTTATATGCCTGTGAACCTGAAAAACTCAAAGCCATCCAACCACCTCAACACTCCAGTATAATGACGGAACTTATGGAACAATCCGCAACGACCAAAATCACATTCCCTTCCCTCAACCTCGATCCGCAAATCCTGCGCGCCGTCGAAGAGGAAGGCTATACCGAACCCACACCGATTCAGATTCAGGCTATTCCTCATGTTCTGGCAAGCCGCGACCTGATGGCGATGGCACAGACCGGCACCGGCAAGACGGCAGCGTTCACCTTGCCGCTGTTGCAACGCTTGTTGCCGCATGCAAGCAGTAGCGTGTCACCGGCGCGCCATCCAATCCGTGCACTGATTCTGGCGCCGACCAGAGAGCTGGCTATACAGGTCGAGGAAAGTGTAAAGACTTATTCCAGACATGTGCCTCTGCGCTCCACCGTGGTGTACGGAGGCGTTGACATCAAGACGCAAAAACCGGAATTGATGAAAGGCGTTGAAATTCTGGTGGCAACACCGGGTCGGCTGCTGGACCACGTGGAAAGCAAAAACCTGATGCTCAACCAGGTGCAGGTGCTGATTCTGGATGAGGCGGACCGAATGCTGGACATGGGTTTCATGCCGGACCTCAAACGCATTCTTACTCTGCTGCCCAAGCAGCGCCAGACGCTGCTGTTTTCGGCCACATTTTCCGACGACATCAAAAAGCTTGCGCAGGATTTTCTCATCAACCCCGTTACAGTTGAAGCGGAGCGCCGCAACACGGCGGCCGAAAACGTCAAACAATCGGTTCTTCTGGTGGATCAGGACAATAAATTCAACGTGCTGGCCGACCAGATACGCTCGCGCGATCTCAAGCAGGTGCTGGTGTTTACCCGCACCAAGGTAACTGCTGCGCGCGTTGCAAAAATGCTGGAGCGCGACGGCATCCCCTCGGATGCCATCCACGGCGACAAGACCCAGCAGGAACGCATCAAGGCACTGGATGCCTTCAAGGAAGGCAAGATTATTGCACTGGTTGCCACCGATGTTGCCGCACGCGGCCTTGATATTGACCAGTTGCCGCTGGTGGTCAATTACGAATTACCGCCCAATGCCGAGGATTATGTTCACCGTATCGGACGTACCGGTCGTGCCGGTGCCAGCGGTGAAGCCTTGTCACTGGTGGATGATAAAGAAGAACGGTTGCTCAAGGATATCGAGAAATTGCTTAAACGCGAATTTCCGCGTGAGCGGGCAGTCTTTGCGCCAATCGCGCATGCTTCATCCAGCCATCGTGCTACCCGCTATTCCACTCCGGGCCACGGTAAAAAAACCACACCGGAAGAAGACTGGTTCTTGCGGCCTTACGAACCCTCTCCGGTCAGCGCTAAAGTTGAAGAACAACCTTCCATCCGTGAAGAAAAACCAAAAAAGCAAATCGCTGCATTGCTGAGCAGGCCATTGGTTAAGCCTTAATTTCCTGTCGCTAAAGCCAGTTATCGTTCCCACGCAGAGCGTTACTGCCATT
>CAIQPV010000398.1 GCA_903873725.1 uncultured Nitrosomonadales bacterium | reverse complement strand
GGACTGAATGTCGAATTTCTGCTGGCAGGAGAGAACCCCCGGCAACTGAAGGGCATCCGAAAATGGTTGTTTGCGCGATTAGGTTTTGTACATGACGTGCGCGCCGACCTTGAGCAATATATCCGGAAACACGAACTCGGCAGTGTTGTGAAACTGCTCGGTTTTGTTTCGGATGTCCAATCGCTGTATCACAATATTGACATTCTCTGCTTTCCATCACATCTCGATGCGGCGGGAAGGCCGGTTTTTGAGGCAGGATTTTATAGTGTGCCATCTTTAGTTGCCGCGCACGATCCTGAGCCGGACACGATTGTTGATGGCGAAACAGGTTTGTGTATCGCTGCAAAAGATCCGAAAGCGATTGCCGATGCGGTTGAGTATCTATACAAAAATCCAAGTGAACGAAACCGGCTTGGTGAAAATGCGCGACGACTTGCACACAAGAATTTTGATATCAGAACGAATGCGCAACAGTTGTTTAGGGTTTACCAAAGTGTGATTGCAACAGCTATGGCCGTGCAGGCTGATGACAAGCACAAATAGGAATCTCGATTTTGAATATTCTGATTGTCAGTCTATATTTTTGGCCGGAAAACTTTCCTATCAATGATCTTGCCAAATCATTGCTGGAAAAGGGCCATGCCATTGACGTATTGACAGGAAAACCAAATTATCCCGATGGAGTTATTTTTCCCGGCTACAGCTCTTTGGGGTGCAAATCTGAAATCTGGCAGGGCTTAAATATTTATCGTTTGCCGTTAGCCGCAAGAGGCAACAATAGCGGGATCAAACTGGCGCTGAACTATTTGTCCTTTGTGGTTTCAGGACTGTTATTCGCCCCGTGGGTGTTGCGCAACAGGCATTATGATGCAATTTTTGTCTATGCGCCTTCCCCAATTTTTCAATCAATTCCGGCTTCTTTTTTAGGGTGGTTAAAAAATTGTCCGGTAGCGCTATGGGTGCAGGACTTATGGCCGGAAAGCGCACATGCTACAGGTTACGTTAATAGCCCATGGATGTTAAAACTGCTTGAATATTTGGTGAAGTTTGTATATCGCCATACTGATTTGCTGCTAATTCAATCAAAAGCGTTTCTGCCACCCGTTGCCAAGTTGGCACCGGAGAAACCAATTGTGTATTATCCAAATTCAGTTGAAGCGGCATTTTATAATCCTCCGGCGGTGTCATTGCCTGACATTCCCGGTTTGTCCGACGGTTTTTCTGTGCTCTTTGCAGGCAACGTCGGTAGCGGACAAGCTGTTGAGGTTATCGTTGGCGCGGCCGAAATACTTCTGGATTGCCCCGATATTCATTTTGTCGTGCTGGGAAAGGGTAGTCGCTGGGATTGGATGCATGAGCAAGTTGAACAGCTTGGCCTGATCAATTTACATCTGGAGGGACGATACCCGGTTGAAACGATGCCGGGTTTGATGCGTCAAGCATCCGCGTTGTTGGTAACTTTGGCCGACCAACCAATTTTCGCCGTAACAGTGCCCAATAAAGTCCAAGCTTATATGGCAACGGGCCGGCCCATACTGGCTTGCCTGAATGGTGAGGGAGCTCGCTTGGTAAGTGAAGCCAGTGCCGGACTTGCAATACCCGCCGGGGATGCGGTTGCTCTTGCCGATGCCGTGCTCAAGCTTTACAGAATGTCTGCCAAGGAACGCGAAATCATGGGGCAGAACGGACGAACTTATTACCGGGAACATTTTGACCATGATCGACTGGTGGAGGAATTGATCGATCATCTACATCGATTAACGCTGTCCTTTGGAAAATCGCGATGAAAGTTCTGGTATTAGGCGCAAGCGGAATGATAGGCAGCACAACTTTTCGAGTGTTGAGTGAGCGGCACGATTGGGTGGTGTATGGTACAACCCGGTCAGAGCGGGTTAAACAATTTTTTCCTCCCCGACTTGCAGAGAGGCTTGTAGCGAATGTTGATGCGGTCAATTACGATACGCTGGTGGAAGTTGTTGCCCGGACGCATCCGAATGTGGTAATCAATTGTATTGGCGCAACCAAACATAAAGCCGACGGAAAATCGCCGCTTGCGGCGATTCCGCTTAATGCGTTATTGCCGCACCGACTGGCAAACCTTTGCGCCGCAGTAAAAGCACGGCTGGTGCATGTGAGCACGGATTGTGTTTTCTCAGGGAAGCAAGGAAATTATACTGAAAACGATATTCCGGATGCCGGGGATTTATATGGTAAAACCAAAGTTTTGGGGGAAGTTG
>CAIQPV010000397.1 GCA_903873725.1 uncultured Nitrosomonadales bacterium | reverse complement strand
GGTTAATGACCCAATAACAAAATTAATAAATGCGCGCATTCTACACTGCCGTCATTCCCGCGCAGGCGGGAATCCAGTAGAATCCGCGCATGCAACCTGTAACCTATATTCTTCCCTGCCAACGTAACGGTACGTTGTATTTGTGGAATGAAACTGTTTAATTGGACTAGATTCCCGCCTGCGCGGGAATGACGGAGTAACGATGGATAACATCAAAGCATACATGCAGCAAGTCGGGCAGCAGGCGCGCGCCGCTTCGCGTCTGATGGCTTTGGCCGATACCGCCGCAAAAAACCATGCGCTGGAAGCCATCGCATTATCCATTCTGGATAACGCAGAACACCTCATTGCGGAGAATGCCAAGGATGTTGCTGCCGCGCGCAGCAACGGCCTGGATGCGGCTTCGATAGATCGTCTCACGCTGACAGAAAAAACCGTGCGGAGCATGGCTGAAGGCCTGCGGCAGATCGCGCAATTGCCCGACTTGATCGGTGAAATCAGCGAAATGAAATACCGTCCCAGCGGCATTCAGGTCGGCAGGATGCGCGTGCCGCTGGGCGTGGTCGGAATTATTTACGAATCGCGCCCCAACGTCACGGCGGACGCTGCCGGGCTGTGCCTGAAATCCGGCAATGCCGCAATTTTGCGCGGCGGTTCGGAAGCGATTCATTCCAATCAGGCCATCGCCGCCTGCGTGCATGCCGGACTGCGCGCTGCCGGGTTGCCGGAAACTGCGGTGCAAGTGGTGGGCACCACCGACCGCGCGGCAGTGGGCGAGCTGATCGCCATGAAGGAATATGTCGATGTGATCGTGCCGCGCGGCGGCAAGAACCTGATTGCGAGAATTTCGGAAGAAGCCCGGGTTCCGGTTATCAAACACCTCGACGGCATCTGCCATGTGTATATTGACGACGAGGCCGATCCGGAAAAAGCCATCCGTATCGCCGACAACGCCAAGACCCACCGCTACGGGGTATGCAATGCAATGGAGACCTTGCTGGTCGCTCAAAGTGTTGCATCCGCGATACTGCCGCCGCTGTGCAAGATTTATCTCGACAAGGGAGTGGAACTGCGCGGCGACGATGCTTCGCGTGCCATCATTTCGCAAATGAGGGTTGTTACCGAGGAAGACTGGCGCACCGAATATCTCGCGCCGATTTTGAGCGTGCGTGTGGTTGCCGGCCTGGATCAAGCCATCGCCCACATCAACACCTACAGTTCGCAGCATACCGACAGCATCGTGACCGAGAACTACACCAGGGCGATGCGCTTTCTGCGCGAAGTGGATTCGAGCAGCGTGATGGTGAACGCCTCGACGCGCTTCGCCGACGGTTTCGAATATGGTCTCGGCGCGGAAATCGGCATTTCCACCGACAAGATTCACGCGCGGGGCCCGGTGGGGCTGGAAGGACTGACGTCGCAAAAATTTATTGTGCTCGGCAACGGGCAAATCAGGGTTTAGGGCAATACTGTTTACTTAACCGTTTCTTAACAGTTCGTGGTGAGCCCTTCGATAAACTCTGGAGAACCACCGGCTTCGCAACCAGAACCCTTCGACAAGCTCAGGGCGAACGGAATTTTTCTTAAGTGAACAGTATTGGGGTTTAGGGTAGAAACAATTTTACTGGCCGCGTGGTCACAATAAACGTGCCCGCACTACAAGTCTGGAGAATACATGAGTCAATCCATAGCAATCAAAGTACCGGACATAGGCAACTTCGAGGAAGTCGCCATCATCGAGGTTCTGGTTAAAGCGGGTGACACCGTTGAGGCTGAGCAATCCCTCATTACGCTTGAAACCGACAAGGCCACCATGGATGTCCCCTCGCCTGCCGGCGGCGTGGTGAAGGAGTTGAAGGTCGGGGTGGGCGACAAGGTCAGCGAAGGCAGCGTGATTTTGATTCTGGAAACGGAAATGCAAACTTCTCCGCCCGTCCCTAAGTCAGAGACGGCATCCCCTGGCAAACAGGTGACCGGGGAGGAGCTTAAATCCCAATCTTTCACCAAGGGAGATATTCACGCTGAAGTAGTCGTGCTCGGCGCAGGCCCCGGCGGCTACACGGCGGCATTTCGCGCCGCCGACCTGGGCAAGCAGGTAGTGCTGATCGAAAAGCAAGCCACGCTCGGCGGAGTGTGCCTGAACGTCGGCTGCATTCCGTCCAAGGCGCTGCTGCATGTTGCCAAGGTCATTACCGAAGCGGGGGAAGTCGCCCATCACGGCGTAACCTTCGGCAAACCAAAAATTGATCTTGAAAAAATCCGTGCCTGGAAGAAAAGCGTTATTGCCAGACTTACCGGCGGACTTGCAGGGCTTGCCAAACAACGCAAGGTGCAAGTAGTGCGCGGCGCGGCAAGATTCACCTCGCCCAACAGCCTTGCGGTTCAAACCGGCGATGGCGAGAAGACCGTCACCTTCGACTATGCCATCGTGGCTGCGGGTTCCAGCGTCGCGCGTATTCCGGGCTTTCCCTATGAGGATCCGCGCCTGATGGACTCCACCGGCGCGCTGGCGTTGCAGGATGTACCGAAGCGCATGCTGATCATCGGCGGAGGTATCATCGGGCTGGAAATGGCAACGGTGTACGATGCGCTGGGCAGCAAAATTTCCGTGGTGGAATTGGCCGACGGGTTGATACCCGGAGCCGACCGCGATCTGGTGCGCCCGCTGGCGAAGCGCATTGGGGAACGCTACGAAGCCATCTACCTGAAAACCAAAGTCACCAAAATCGAAGTGCAGAAAAGCGGGCTGAAAGTCACCTTCGATGGTGCGCAGGCGCCTGAACCCCAACTGTATGACCGCGTGCTGATGGCGGTTGGACGCCGCCCCAACGGCCGGGAAATCAATGCGGAAGCGGCAGGTCTCGCCGTGAATGAACGCGGCTTCATTCCGGTCAACAACCAGCAGCGCAGCAACGTGCCGCACATCTTTGCTATCGGCGATATTGTCGGCGATCCGATGCTGGCGCACAAGGCAGTGCATGAAGGCAAAGTGGCGGCGGAAGTGATTGCCGGACACAAATCCGCATTCGAAGCGCTGACCATTCCATCCGTTGCCTACACCGACCCGGAAATTTCCTGGATGGGGCTGACCGAAACGCAGGCCAAGGCACAGGGCATCACCTACGAGAAAGCAGCCTTCCCGTGGGCAGCATCGGGACGCGCGCTTTCCATGGGGCGCGACGAAGGTCTTACCAAACTGCTCTACGACCCAGTCACCATGCGTATTCTGGGTGCCGGCATAGTCGGCGTTAACGCCGGTGAGTTGATTGCCGAAACCGTGCTGGCACTCGAAATGGGTGCTGACATGGAAGACATCGGCCTGACCATCCACCCGCATCCGACACTGTCCGAAACCGTCGGCTTCTCTGCGGAAATTGCCGAGGGCAGCATTACTGATTTGTATATGCCGAGGAAAAAATAGCAAGGCGCGTTCTTAGAAGTTTCCTTTGGGATTGGCGGTAACGTTTAGATCAAATTATCCCCGCGATAAATCCGGATAAGAGGCCGGGCGCTGTATCGCATTCAGGACGTATGTCATACGTCCTGTGTCAGCTTGAGAAATTCCTTCCATTTTTGCAAAACAGTTGATGACCATCGACTGCCTGCGCCCAAAGTCTCATAAGTAACTTTAGCTTATCTACGCAATTCATTATTTATTAAAGAAATTTATATTTCTTTAACTTTCCCCGCTAACTGCTTGTCAGATAAAGAAAAAAGCTGATTTGTCACTTGACCAAGGCTATTTTTTTCAATATAGTGGGCAGAAGTGGTAAAAAGTGGGTTTTAGTGGGTAAATAAGCTCAGGGATCAGGGGATGTTTCAGGGGGCGGTACAACTCAATCTGGATAGCAAGGGCAGGCTCGCAATACCGGCACGGTATCGCGACATGCTGCTTGCGCATTGCGCGGGCAACATGGTGCTGACTGCCGATCCGGTCGATGCCTGCCTGCTGTTCTATCCACAGCCCGAATGGCCGGCTATCCGCGAAAAGCTGCTCAAACTTTCTACCCTCGATCCAAAAATCCGCGCTTTGCAACGCCGCGTGATCGGTTATGCGGAAGACCTGGTAATCGATAGCGCGGGGCGGGTATTGATTTCACCCAGCTTGCGCAGTTACGCCGCGCTGGATAAGCGCGTGATGCTGATCGGCCAGGGTAATAAATTCGAATTGTGGGACGAGGCGCGCTGGCAAACACAACAGGAAGCGTCACTGTCATTCATGAGCGGCGGACTGCCTCCCGAGCTGGAGGGTTTCTCGTTGTGAGTCTGGGCTTGTCCCATGACACGGTATTGTTGCACGAAGCAGTCGAAGCCTTGCAGGTGAAAGCGGATGGTGTCTATGTGGATGGCACTTTCGGGCGCGGCGGGCATAGCCGGTTAATTCTGCAAATGCTGGGGGTGCATGGCCGTTTGATCGGGCTGGATAAAGACCCTGCGGCGGTGGCAAACGGCCAGACAATCGCTGACCCGCGTTTCGTCATGGTGCACAGCGGGTTTGCGCATTTGGCCGCAGTGTTGGCGAGCCTGTCGGTTGCAAAAGTGGATGGCATCCTGCTCGATCTCGGCGTGTCTTCACCGCAACTGGATGACATGCAACGCGGCTTCAGTTTCCGTTTTGATGCGCCGCTGGATATGCGCATGGACACCAGCAGCGGGCAGACTGCGGCAGAGTGGCTGGCCGAAGTGGATGAGGGTTTTCTTGGAGAGGTGATACGTGACTACGGCGAAGAACGGTTTGCTAAACAGATTGCAAGAGCGCTTGTTGCGGCGCGCCAGGAACAGCCTGTTGCCACCACGCGGCGGCTCAGTGAAATTATCGCCCGTACTGTGCGCACGCGCGAACCGGGGAAAAATCCGGCGACGCGCACCTTTCAGGCTATACGGATTTATCTCAACCAGGAACTCGAAGAACTTGCGCAGGTTTTGCCCCAATGCGTGGATTTCCTGAAACCGCAAGGACGCATCGTGATTATCAGTTTTCATTCGCTGGAAGACCGCATGGTAAAGCGCTTTTTACGCGACATGGCGCAAGGAGACAAGTTGCCGCGAAACTTGCCGGTCCGCGCCGCCGATGTGCCCCGGGGCAGGTTGCGCCTGGTAGGCAAAGCGTTGCGTGCCACACCCCGCGAGGTAGAGACGAATCCGCGCGCGCGCAGTGCGGTGATGCGCGTGGCGGAATGTGCGGGAGATGCCGGTGGCTAAGGTGCATTTATTGCTCCTGGCTGTGGTGATCGCGTGCGCGTTGGGTGTTGTGACCTCACAACACAAGGCGCGCAAATTATTTGTGGAACTGCAACAACAGAAAGACCGGGCACAGCAGATGGAAGTGGAGTGGGGACAGTTACAGCTTGAACAAAGCACCTGGGCGATGCCGGCCCGGGTGGAAAAAATCGCCACCATGAAATTGCAGATGCAGTTGCCGAAAAGTGCACAAATACAATTTATCCGCAGCGGGTTGGCCGGTAGTGAAGCGCCGGCCGGAACGGGCATGACAAAGTGACACACATGACAACAGAACCTGAAGTGCCCGTTGCTCCCTCTCCGGCTCTCCGGGTGGTTTGCTTCCGCCACGCGAGTTTCACGTTACCGCAGCCATGAATTACGCCACCAGCATACAGACGACAGGCATTGTGGCGCTGCCGCCATGGCGTTCCCGCATGCTGTTTGTGGCATTGCTGCTGGGACTGTGCGGGCTGGTCGTGCGCGCGGTTTATCTGCAAGGTATTCACAATGATTTCCTGCAACAGAAAGGCGATGCGCGTTATGGTCGCGTGGTGGACATCAACGCGCACCGCGGCATGATTACTGACCGCTACGGCGAACCGCTTGCCATCAGCACGCCGGTGGAGTCGATCTGGGTCAGCCCGCAGGATGTCGATGCGACATCCCAACAAGTGAAACAACTGGCACAAGTCCTGGGTATGAATGTCGAGGAAGTGAAAAACCGCTTGTTTGATACTTCGCACGACTTTGTTTATCTCAAGCGGCAACTGCCGCCCGAGCAAGCGGAAAAAGTGGTCAAGCTGGAAATGGCCGGTGTGTCATCACGCCATGAGTATCGCCGCTATTACCCCGGTGCGGACATGACAGCGCACCTGCTGGGCTTCACCGACGTGGATGACAACGGCCAGGAGGGCATGGAACTGGCATTGCAGGACAAGCTGGGCGGCAAGGCCGGCAGCGAACGCGTCATCAAGGACAGGCGCGGACATACTGTCGAGGATGTAGCCAGCATACGCGCACCCAAACCGGGCAGCGATCTTGCACTGAGCCTGGACAGCAAAATGCAATACATGGCCTTCCGCGAAATCAAGCTGGCGGTGGAGCAGCACCATGCCAAGGCAGGTTCGATCGTGGTGCTGGACGCGAAGAGCGGCGAGGTGCTGGCGCTGGCCAATTGGCCGAGTTACAACCCCAACAACCGTGCAAAAGTTGAACTCAAGGCGATGCGCAACCATGCAGTAACCGACTTGTTCGAGCCGGGTTCCACCATGAAACCATTTACCGTGGCAACCGCGCTGGAGACAGGCAAGGTGACGCCGCAAACCCGCATCAACACCGAGAACGGGGTGTTTATGGTCGGTGGGCGCAAGATACATGACACCCATCCGGAACCTTCACTCACCGTTTCACAAGTGATCCAGGTATCCAGCAATGTCGGCGCTGCCAAGATGGCGCTGTCGATGACTCCTGAAACTTTCTGGCATAGCCTGAGCGAGGTGGGTTTCGGCGCTCAGACCGGCAGCGACTTTCCAGGTGAGGCTTCGGGCAAGCTGCGCGATTATAAAAAATGGCAACCCATCGAGCAGGCCAATATCGCCTTCGGCAACGGCATCTCGGTCAATCTGCTGCAACTGGCACGCGCCTACACTGTATTCGCCAACGACGGCGACCTGAAACCGGTAACGCTGCTCAGGCAGGATGCGCCGCCAGCGGGCAAGAAAGTATTTTCCCAGACTACCGCGCAAGAAGTTCGCGCCATGCTGGAACTGGTGGTGCAACCCGGCGGCACCGCGCCGCTGGCGCAAATCAACGGCTACCGGGTGGCGGGCAAGACCGGCACCGCACACAAGGTGGAGGGCGGGCATTACGTCAACAAATATGTGGCCTCGTTTGTCGGCATGGCTCCGGCATCCAACCCGCGCCTGATCGTGGCGGTGATGCTGGACGAGCCGGGCGGCGACCAATACTACGGCGGACAAGTTGCCGCGCCGGTATTCAGCAACGTGATGGGATCGGCATTGCGCCTGCTCAACGTGCCCAACGATGCACCGCTCGGCAATGTACTGATGCCGCCTGCAGAAATCATCAGGGAAGAAGCATGAGGGCAGGAATCAGAAATCAGAAATCAGAAATCAGGGGACAAAATCCTCCTGACAGCCAGCCTCCGGATAGCTTGGAAAGAATTAGCCGCGATCTCGAATCTCTTGGCGTGAAAATCTCACGGCTGGCTACGGATAGTCGTGCGGTATTGCCTAGCGACACCTTTGTTGCCTATCCCGGCGACCGGGCAGACGGACGCCAATTCATCCCGCAGGCCATCGCCAACGGCGCCAATGCGGTGATCTGGGATGCGAATGGATTCAAATGGAATGATGCATGGCATGTACCCAACCTGGCCGTCACCGATCTGCGCCACCACGCCGGGGAGATCGCCGCTTACGTTTATGGCAACCCATCCGGAAAATTGTGGATGGTGGGCGTTACCGGGACCAACGGTAAAACTTCCTGCAGCCACTGGATCGCCCAATCGTTCGGCGCGCTGGGCAAAAAGACCGCGCTGGTGGGTACCTTGGGCAACGGATTTCCGGGTGCTTTGCAACCTGCGCTGAATACCACCCCGGATGCTGTCCGGCTGCATGGTTTGCTGGCTGATTACCTGATGCAAGGTGCGCAGGCGGTGGCGATGGAAGTCTCTTCCCATGCTCTGGAACAGGGGCGCGTGAACGGTGTGGAATATAACGTGGCGCTGTTTACCAACCTCAGCCGCGACCATCTCGACTACCACGGCGACATGCAGCATTACGCGGCAGCAAAGCGGCGGTTGTTTGATTGGCGCCGGCTCAAATACGCGGTGCTGAATCTGGATGACGAATTCGGCGTCCAGCTTGCAACGCAGTTGCAGGATGCGGAAGTTGAGGTAGTGGGTTACGGCTTGAACGATGCCGCGCTGAAGCTGGCGGAACATCTCGGTTTGCGGATGGTTTACGGCGGCGCGTTACAGATGAATTCCCAAGGCATCTGCCTGCAAGTGCATTCCAGTTGGGGAGGTGCGGCATTACACAGCCCGCTGGTCGGGCGTTTCAATGCGGAGAATCTGCTCGGTGCGATGGCGGTACTGTTGGTGAGCGGGATGACGCTGGATAATGCGGTGCGGGAACTGTCGCGTGCCAACGCGGTGCCGGGGCGTATGCAGACCTTCGGGGGTAACGGTCACCCCTCCGTGGTGGTGGATTACGCGCACACCCCTGACGCATTGGAAAAAGTGTTGCAGGCCTTGCGCGAAGTGACCGGTGGCAAACTGGTTTGCGTTTTCGGTTGCGGCGGTGACCGCGATCGCGGCAAGCGGCCCATGATGGGGACCATAGCGGCAAAATTGGCCGACGGGTGCATCGTCACCAGCGATAATCCGCGCAGTGAAGAACCGGCCGATATCATCGCTGCCGTCGTTTCAGGCATGAACAAGTGGAACTACCGGATCATTGAAGACCGTGCCGAGGCCATCATGCGGGCGATTCACGATGCGGACGCGGCGGACACCGTGTTGCTGGCCGGCAAGGGACATGAGTCCTATCAGGAAATCAATGGCGTGAAACATCCGTTCAGTGATATTGATGCGGCACAGCGCGCACTGGCATCCTGGAGGGCGCGGGCATGATGCTGTTATCGCAAGCCGCGCACGCATTGGAGTGCAAGCTGACCGGCCCGGATGTGCTGTTTACAGGCGTGTCCAGCGACAGCCGCGCAATTACCCCGGGTGATTTGTTCGTGGCACTGCAGGGAGAGAATTTCGACGGCAGCGACTTCATTGATAGTGCCGCACAAAGCGGTGCGGTGGCAGCAATGATCAGTGAAGATCAAGGTACGAGATACAAGGTGCAAGCTTCATCCCTTGCCCCTTTTCCGTTGCTCATCGTCCCTTGTTCTTCCCGTCTCGCACTCGGCAAACTGGCGGCGCATTGGCGGGCGCAGTTTACCCTTCCTGTAATAGCGGTGACCGGCAGCAACGGCAAAACCACGGTGAAGGAAATGCTCGCCTCCATCTTGCGGGAAGCGGCAGGAAGTGCCTGCGCGGTACTCGCCACCAAGGGCAATCTGAACAACGATATCGGTATGCCGCTCACCCTGTTGAAACTGCGCTCCACGCATCGCTACGCGGTGATCGAAATGGGCATGAACCATACCGGCGAAATCGATTACCTGACACGCCTTGCACGGCCGGATGCAGCTATCGTCAACAACGCATCGGGAGCACATCTGGCCGGGCTGGGTTCGGTCGCGGCAGTAGCGCGCGCAAAAGGTGAAATCTTCGCCGGCTTGCCTGCAAGCGGCATAGCTATTATCAATGCCGATGATGAATTCGCACCGCTGTGGCGGGAGCAGGCAGGCAACCGAACTATCATCGAGTTCGGCCTGGAGTGCGCGGGAACGATCCATGCGCAATGGCAGGTACGGGGTTATGGTGCGCGTATCGCGGCAAGCACGCCGCAAGGAAGTTTCAATGCGGACTTGCGGGTACCGGGCGCGCACAACGTGCGCAATGCGCTTGCCGCAACTGCCGCCGCAGTGGCCCTGCATATTCCTTTGCCTGCCATCACGGCGGGGCTGGAAAATTTTTCCGGTGTAGCCGGGCGTTTGCAGCGCAAGCCAGCATTACACGGCGCAGTTTTGATAGACGACACCTACAACGCCAACCCCGCCTCGTTGCTTTCGGCAATCAGGGTGCTGATGCAGTCCACCGGGAAAAAGATACTGGTACTGGGCGACATGGGCGAACTGGGTAGTGAGGCGGCGCTCCTGCACGGCGAGATTGGTACGGAAGCTCAACGCATGGGGGTGAACAAGCTGCTGGCACTGGGTGAGTTAAGCACCCACGCAGTGCGTGAATTTGGGCCGGGTGCACGGCATTTCGGGCGTATCGAAGATTTGTTTGCCGTACTGGACAAAGAACTGGATGCGGACAGCACCGTGCTGGTAAAAGGTTCGCGCTTCATGAAAATGGAACGGGTGGTGAATCATTTGGAAAGTGCGGCGAACGCAGTTCCAGTTCATACGACGGATAACGCAACGCTGTGCGAAAGGGTGGCGGCAAAGCCGCCGGGCACCCCCGGCCCTCCACCATGCGTGGACATCTGCCCTGCGGAGGAGAGCCAATGCTATTAGCACTCGCCCAATGGCTGGCACAGGATATCAGAACGTTCAGCGTGCTCAATTACATCACACTGCGGACGGTGCTTGCCGCGATGACCGCGTTGTTCATTTCCTTTCTGGTGGGACCGGCGATGATACGTAAACTGACCGACTACAAAATTGGCCAGTCAGTGCGCGACGATGGTCCGCAAACTCATCTGGTCAAGGCGGGCACTCCGACCATGGGTGGTGCGCTGATCCTGACCTCAATCGCCATCACCACACTGCTGTGGAGCGATCTCACCAACGCCTACGTGTGGGTGGTGCTGCTGACCACGCTGGGTTTCGGCGCAATCGGCTGGGTGGATGATTACCGCAAGGTGGTGCACCGCAACCCGAAAGGTTTGTCCGCCAAAGCGAAAATGTTCTGGCAGTCCATCATCGCGCTGATCGTCGGGGTTTTCCTGTGGAGGCATTCCAGCTTGCCCGTGCACACCGAGCTCATCGTGCCATTCTTCAAGTTTCTGGTGTACCCGCTGACAGCGTTCAGTTTCATCATGCTGGTTTACCTGGTCATCGTCGGCAGCAGTAACGCAGTGAATTTGACCGACGGGCTGGACGGGCTGGCGATCATGCCCACGGTGATGGTGAGTGGTGCGTTGGCTATTTTCGCCTATGTCGCGGGCCATGCGGTGTTCGCCAAATATCTCGGCATTCCGCATATTCCGGGCGCGGGTGAATTGGCAGTGTTCTGCGGTTCAATCGCCGGTGCGGGACTGGCTTTCCTGTGGTTCAACGCCTATCCGGCGGAAGTATTCATGGGTGACGTCGGCGCGCTTGCGCTGGGGGCGGCACTGGGAGTGGTGGCGGTAATCATCCGCCAGGAGTTGGTGTTGTTCATCATGGGCGGCGTGTTCGTAATCGAGGCGGTATCGGTGATGCTGCAAGTGTCGTATTTCAAATACACCAAGCGGCGCTTCGGCGCAGGCAAACGCATTCTGCTGATGGCCCCGTTACATCACCATTTCGAACAAAAAGGCTGGAAGGAAACACAGGTGGTCGTGAGGTTCTGGATTATCACGATGTTATTGGTGCTGTTGGGTTTGGCGACGTTGAAGTTGAGATAGATGTACAGGTTGGGTTAGCGGCTTCATCGCGTAACCCAACCTACGCGATGGATTTGCAGGAGAAACATTGAACGCATGGGCTGACAAAAATGTGCTGGTACTCGGTCTCGGTGAGACCGGGTTGTCGCTTGCGCGCTGGCTGGTGGCGCAGGGCGCCTGCGTGCGTGCCGCCGACAGCCGCGATTTGCCACCTACTTTTGCAGTAATCCGCGTGGAGTTGCCACAGGTGGAAATTCATTGCGGCGCGTTCCGCGACGAAATTTTCAGCGGCATTGACCTGATCGCCATCAGTCCCGGCGTACCGTTGTCCGATCCCGCAGTGCAACGCGCTGTTGCACGCGGAATTCCCGTGGTCGGAGATATAGAACTATTTGCCCAACAACTAACGACTAACGACTACCAACTAAAAACTAAGGTTGTAGCCATCACCGGTGCCAACGGCAAAACCACGGTTACCAGCATGGTCGGAGCGATGTGCCGTGCGGCGGGTCTGGACACTGAAATGGCCGGCAACATTTCGCCAGCGGTGCTGGATGTATTGTTGCGGCGCAATGGACAACAACCGGAGATGTGGGTGCTGGAACTGTCCAGCTTCCAGTTGGAAACCACCTCTTCCCTGCATGCAGACGCTTGCACCGTGTTGAATGTCAGCGAAGATCATCTCGACCGTTATGTTGACATGGATGCTTACGCTGCCGCCAAAGCGCGCATTTTTCAAGGCGCTGGCGTGCAAGTGCTGAACCGTGACGATGCGCGCAGTCTGTCCATGATACTGCCTTGGCGCAAGCACGTAACCTTCGGTTTGAATGAACCTCCCCGTGACGACGACTGGGGCATAGACCGCAGCGGCGGCGAGGTCTGGATGGTGCAGGGACAACAGCGCGTGTTGAATGCGAATGAGCTGCAAGTGGCCGGAATGCACAATGTGGCGAACGCATTGGCCGCACTGGCTTTGTGCCGCGCCATTGATTTGCCGCTGGCGTCTTTGCTTGACGGGTTGCGCGGATTCAAAGGCTTGCCGCACCGCGTGGAATTTGTCGCGAATATTAACGACGTTGTTTATTACGACGATTCCAAAGGCACCAATGTCGGTGCCACCGTGGCCGCGTTGCAAGGCCTGGAACGGCCCGCCGTATTGATTGCCGGGGGAGAGGGCAAGGAGCAGGATTTTGCGCCGCTCCATCCCGTGGTGACGCGACATGCCCGCGCCGTGGTGCTGATCGGGCGTGATGCAAACAAGATCGCCGGAGCATTGCAGGGTTGCGGGGTGCCCGTGGTTCATGCGCATGACATGGTCGAGGCGGTGCGGCAAAGCACCGCACTGGCCCGGCCGGGCGATGCGGTGCTGCTGTCGCCGGCCTGTGCCAGTTTTGACATGTTCCACAACTACAAACATCGCGCCGAAGTATTTGTCAGTGCCGTGCTGGCAGTGCAACAGGAGGCCGCATGCGCGTCGCCAGCCTGAACGCCCACCGCACCGTGATGGCGGAATACGACGAGATGCTGACATGGTTCGTTCTCGCGCTGCTGTCTATCGGCCTGGTAATGGTGTATTCGGCCTCGATTGCAACTGCCGAGGAAAGCAAGTTCACCGGCTTCCATCCCACTTATTATTTGATCCGGCACGGCATGTTTATTCTCGTCGGCCTGGTATCCGGGGTAATGGCGTTCCAGGTACCGGTGCAAACCTGGCAAAAGCTGGCGCCGTACCTGTTCCTGCTGGGGGTGGCCCTGCTGGTGCTGGTATTGATTCCAGGCGTGGGCCGTTCGGTGAACGGTAGCCGCCGCTGGCTGTCACTGTTTGTCATCAACCTGCAACCGTCCGAGCTGATGAAGCTGTTCGCGGTGTTGTACGCCGCCGATTACACGGTGCGCAAGGGCATCGTCAAGCACACTTTCGTCAAGGCATTCCTGCCGATGTTCGCGGTAATGGTACTGGTCGGCAGCCTGCTGCTGACGGAACCGGACATGGGCGCGTTCGTGGTGATCTGCGCGATCGCGCTGTGCACGCTATGGCTGGGCGGCTTCAATCTGAAAGTGTTCGGCGGGCTGGTGTTCGCTTTGCCGCTGGCATTTGCGGCGCTGATTCTTTCATCCCCTTATCGCATGCAGCGCGTTGTCGGTTTCATGGATCCGTGGTCGGATCCCTATGGAAAAGGCTACCAGTTAAGCCATGCTCTCATCGCCTTCGGGCGCGGCGAATGGTTCGGCGTGGGGTTGGGCGGCAGCGTGGAAAAATTATTTTACCTGCCGGAAGCGCATACCGATTTTCTGCTCGCGGTCATCGCCGAAGAACTCGGCTTCGTCGGCGTATGCGCGGTGATCATCCTGTTCGGCGGCTTGCTTATCCGCGCCTTCGCGATCGGTCGCCAGGCTGCATTTCTCGACCGCCAGTTTGCCGCGCTGCTGGCACAGGGTATCGCCGTGTGGCTGGGCGTGCAGGCGATGATCAACAGCGGCGTGAATATGGGTGTGTTGCCCACCAAGGGACTGACTCTGCCTTTCCTCAGTTTTGGCGGCAGCGGGGTGGTGGTGAACTGCATCGCGGCAGCAATCCTTCTCCGTATAGATTGGGAAAGCAGAAGAATGATGCGGGGGTTACCGATATGAAGAAGCGCTCTATTCTGATCATGGCGGGCGGCACCGGCGGGCATATTTTCCCCGCGTTAGCCGTCGCCGATGTGCTGCGCGAGCAGAGCTGGCAGGTGACTTGGTTGGGCGCCCCCAACAGCATGGAATCCGAACTGGTGCCCAAGCACGGTTATGAGATGGCCCTGGTGGAGTTTTCAGGCTTGCGTGGAAAAGGACTTATGCGCAAGCTATTGCTGCCCTTCACTTTGTCCATCGCGTTGATACAGAGCGCGCTGGCCTTCTTGCAATGCCGTCCCAGCGTTGTGCTGGGCATGGGCGGTTACATCACCTTTCCGGGTGGCCTCATGGCAGTTTTATTTCGCTGCCCGCTAGTCATTCATGAACAAAATTCGATTGCCGGATTGAGCAACAAAGTATTGGCGCGCTTCGCAAAACGTGTGTTGAGCGGTTTTCCGAAAGTGCTGCCCGATGCCGAGTGGTGCGGCAATCCGGTGCGTCAGGATATCGCCGCCCTGCCCAACCCGCAGCAGCGCTATCAAGCCCGCAGCGGCAAGTTGAATGTGCTAATAGTGGGCGGCAGCCTCGGTGCGCAGGCTATCAATGCATGCGTGCCGTCGGCCTTGGCGTTGCTACCGGAAGAATCGCGACCCGATGTACTGCACCAAACCGGCAACCGGCATCTCGAAACAGTGCAGGCGGCCTATAAGCGGGCTGGAATTGGCGCGGAAATCCGGCCATTTCTTGACGACATGGCATTCTTCTACGGTCAGACGGATGTGGTGATTTGCCGCGCCGGGGCGCTGACTGTTGCCGAGCTGGCGACGGCGGGGTTGGCAAGCATTCTGATTCCTTTCCCTTTCGCGGTGGATGATCACCAGAACGGCAATGCGCACTTTCTGAGTGATCGCGGCGCTGCCATCCTGTTGCCGCAAAAATCCCTGACGCCGCAGCATCTGGCGAATTTATTGCAAGGCATGACCCGCGAACGCGCGCTTGAGATGGCACAGGCAGCGCGTGCGGCAGCGCAACCGACCGCAGCGCAGCGTGTAGCGGAAGTGTGTGCGGAGGTGGCGGTATGAGCAGTGAGCAGGGTTCCCGCTTGCGGGATGTGAAAGTCCGCGAGTGCCGCCGTTGCCGAAACGTTACACCGTGGAGTTACGTGCCGAAAATGATGAAACAACAACAAAGATGAAACACAAGATCAAACGCATACACTTCGTGGGCATCGGCGGCTCCGGTATGAACGGCATCGCGGAAGTGATGCTTAACCTCGGCTTCCAGGTAAGTGGTTCCGATCTGTCAGAAAGTGCGGCTACCCAGCGTTTGCGGCAGCTCGGCGCGACAGTGCAGGTAGGTCATGCTGAACAGAATCTTTCCAATGCGGATGCAGTAGTGGTATCCACGGCGGTAGGCAAGGATAACCCGGAAGTGCTGGCGGCGCGCGTGCGCAAAATTCCGGTGGTACCGCGCGCGATGATGCTGGCAGAACTGATGCGCTTGCGCCAGGGTATCGCAATAGCCGGCACCCACGGCAAAACAACGACCACCAGTTTGACCGCCAGCGTATTGGCCAAGGGCGGCTTTGATCCCACCTATGTCATCGGGGGGCGGCTCAATAGCAGCGGCACCAACGCCAAGTTGGGCACGGGCGAATTCATCGTGGCGGAAGCGGATGAATCGGATGCCTCCTTCCTTTATTTGACGCCCATTCTGGCGGTGGTCACCAACATTGACGCCGATCATATGGAAACCTACGGCCATGATTTCGAACGGCTCAAGCAGGCATTCGTGGATTTTCTGGAAAGGCTGCCATTCTATGGCCGCGCCATGCTGTGCGTGGACGATGCCAATGTGCGGGAACTGTTGGCGCGCATCAGCAAGCCGGTCACCACTTACGGATTTGCCGAAGATGCACATATTCGTGCGGTCAACATCCGCCACGAAGGGGGCAGGATGCATTTCACCGCGCTGTGCCGCCACAACAGCGTGCCTGTAGATTTGGACATCAGTCTCAATTTGGCGGGTTTGCACAATGTACAAAACGCGCTGGCTGCAATTGCCGTGGGACTTGAAGTCGGCGTGTCGGAAGAAGCCATCGTCGCCGCACTGGCCGAATTTCAGGGCGTGGGAAGACGTTTCCAACGGTATGGAGAAATTCCGTTGCAAAGCGGTGGCAGTTTTACTTTAATCGACGACTACGGCCACCACCCGGCGGAAATGGTGGCAACACTTTCCGCAGTGCGCGGCGCATTTCCGGGGCGGCGATTGGTGCTGGCATTCCAGCCGCACCGTTACACGCGCACGCGCGACCTGTTCGAGGACTTCGTAAAAGTACTGGGCACCGTGGACGCACTATTGCTTGCGGAAGTGTATGCGGCAGGCGAAGCCCCTATCGTGGCGGCGGATGGGCGGGCGTTGATGCATGCCTTGCGTGTGGCGGGACAGAACGAGGCTGTGTTCGTTGAGCCGATACAGAACATGCCGCAGGCGATCCTGAAAATAGCCCGGCCGGACGATGTGGTGGTAACCATGGGTGCGGGCTCGATTGGCGGTGTGCCCGGACATGTGTTGAAACTGTCACAGGGTGATGCATGAAAACGGCAGAGGACAGAGGACAGAAGACCGAAGACAGCGGATTTGTTACCGCTGCGCGGCAGCCTTTAAATGAAAGCGCGGCAAAGCCGCTCAACGCTCTGTCCTCTGTCCTCTGTCCTCTGTCTTCTGGCCTTCGCGGAACGTTGCGTCACGATGTAGATATGCGGCGTCATGTTAGCTGGCGCGCAGGCGGGCGCGTGGAACGCATGTATCAGCCTGCCGATCTTGATGATTTGGTTTCATTCTTGCAAGCACTGCCAGCCGATGAGCCGCTGCTTGCTGTAGGGCTGGGCAGCAATTTGCTGGTAAGGGATGGCGGACTGCGCGGTACGGTGCTGTTGTTGCATGGTGCGCTGGGCGAACTGCGCATCGAAGCAAATGGTTCGGTCTCCCCGCAAGGGGGAGGCCGTGGTTGTGAAGCCACTGAAGTGGCAACAACCACGCTCTATGCACAAGCCGGCGTACCCGGAGCCAAACTGGCGCGCTTTGCGGCATTGCATGATTTGAGCGGCGCGGAATTTTTTGCCGGAATTCCCGGTACGGTGGGCGGCATGCTGGCGATGAACGCCGGTTGTTATGGCAGCGAGACTTGGGATATGACAACTCGTGTGCAAGTGCTGGATCGGCATGGCGTACTGCATGAACGCACAGCGGCGGATTATGCGATTGGTTACCGCCGCGTAGCTTTGCATAAGGGACAAGAAGAATTTTTCGTCGGAGCCTGGTTCAGGTTTTCGGCAGGCAACGGAAACGCATCGCGCGAAGCAATCAAGACGCTGTTAAACAAGCGAATCGCCAGTCAGCCGCTGAATCTGCCGAATGCCGGTTCCGTGTTCCGCAACCCCCCGGACGATTATGCGGCGCGGCTGATCGAATCATGCGGATTGAAAGGCAGACAGGTCGGCGGGGCGCAGGTGTCGCCGAAGCACGCTAATTTCATCGTTAACGTGGGTAATGCTACAGCGGCGGATATTGAGAATTTGATTAACGATGTGCAAGCGGCGGTTGAAAAAAGAACCGGCATCAGGTTGCATCCGGAAGTACGCATTGTTGGTGAGGCGGTATGAAAATAAAAGGTTTTGAAAAAGTTGCGGTGTTGTTCGGCGGGCGTTCCGCCGAGCGCGAGGTATCGCTCAAGAGTGGCGCGGCAGTGCTGGCCGCGTTGCAGCGCAGCGGCATCGACGCGCACGGCTTCGATCCTGCCGCACAGGATTTGCACGCCCTGCTGGATGAAGGCTACCAGCGTGCGTTCATCGCGCTGCACGGGCGTTACGGTGAGGATGGCACGGTGCAAGGCGCGCTCGAACTGATGGGCATACCCTACACCGGCAGCGGCGTGCTGGCTTCGGCGCTGGCAATGGATAAGTGGCGCACCAAACTGGTGTGGCAGGCGGCCGGATTACCGATGCCGGCTTATGAATTGCTCAACGCCGATAGCGATTTCGATGCGGTCGCGGCGCGTCTGGGTTTGCCGCTGTTCGTCAAACCGGCCAACGAAGGTTCGAGCGTGGGCATCAGCAAGGTGAAACAGGCAGACGGATTGCGCGCCGCATACGAGGAAGCGGCCAGGCACGACACGCTGGTGATCGCGGAAGCGTTCATCGGCGGCGGTGAGTACACCGCAGCCATACTCGGAGGGCAGGCATTGCCGGTTATCAAGATCGAACCTGCCAATGAGTTTTATGACTACGAGGCAAAATACCTGCGAGACGACACACGATACTTGTGCCCGTGCGGACTCGCGCCGGAACAGGAAGCCGAAATGCAGCATCTGGCGCAACAGGCATTTGCCCTGATCGGAGGCCGTGGCTGGGGGCGTGTTGATTTCCTGAGGGACGAGGCCGGCAAACCCTATCTGCTGGAAATCAATACTTCACCGGGGATGACTGACCATAGTCTGGTGCCGATGGCGGCCCGCCAGTCCGGAATGAGTTTCGAGCAACTGGTGTTGCGCGTATTGGAGCTGGCCCATGTGGGATAAGCCGCAAGCGCTGCGCCAATTGGCCAACACGCTACTCGGGGTCAGTCTGTTGCTGGTGTTGTTCGGCGCAGTTCATTACACGGTACACCTGCCGGTGTTTTCGCTGAATGCGGTACAGCTTGTTTCCTCACCGCAACGGGTGGATATCGAACAAATCGAGGAAATAGTGCACAACGAATTGACCGGAAATTTTTTTACCGTTGACCTGGAAGGTACGCGGAAATCTTTCGAGAAACTGCCCTGGGTGCGCAGGGTTAGTGTGCGGCGCCTTTTCCCGTGGCGACTGGAAGTCGAAATGGAAGAGCAGGTGGCACTGGCCAGTTGGAATGGCACCGAACTGGTGAACACGCATGGCGAAGTTTTCACGGCGGAGTGCGACTGGGTGACGCCGGAGACATCGGGTACCCATCGGCCTCCCCCTTGCGGGGAGAGCGGGCAGTTGTTGCCCAGATTTATCGGCCAGCCGGACACCGCCGCAGAAGTAACCCGAATGTACAAGGTGTTCGGTGACCAGCTTGCCCCGCTCAAACAGGCGGTCGTGCAAATCAGCCTGTCTCCGCGCCATGCCTGGCAGTTGCGCCTGGACAGCGGCATGGTGCTGGAACTGGGGCGCGAACAGGCGCAAGAACGGTTGGCGCGTTTCGTGTCAGTGTATCCATACAGCTTGGCTTCAATGTCACGGACGGTGCAGTACGTGGATTTGCGTTACAGCAATGGTTTTGCGGCTTACCTGCCGGGCGGTATGTCGAGCGGCCAAGCCAGGCAGGGCTAGAACAGAAAGAGGTATTGGAGATGGTAATGAGCAAAAACAGGGAAACAAAAAATCTGATCGTCGGTCTGGATATCGGTACTTCCAAGATCGTCGTGATCGTCGGCGAAATCAAGCCGGAAGGAACGCTGGAAGTGATAGGCGTTGGAATGCACGAATCCTCCGGCATGAAAAAAGGCATGGTGGTTAACATCGACGCGACAGTAGGGGCGATTCAGCGCGCGCTGGGCGACGCCGAACTGATGGCTGACTGCAAGATACGCGAAGTGCATACCGGCATCGCGGGCAGCCACATCAGGAGTTCGCAAGGCAAAGGCATGGTCAGGATCAAGGAAAAAGAAGTGATGCAGGCCGACATTGACCGCGTGATAGAAACCGCCAGTTCGATCAGCCTGCCCGGCGACCAGCAAATCCTGCATATTCTGGAACAGGAGTTCAGCATCGACGGGCAGGAAGGCATCAAGAAACCGCTCGGCATGAGCGGCATGAAGATGGAGGTTGAAGTACACATCGTTACCGGCGCGGTGGCGGCGGCGCAGAACATCATGAAGTGCGTACATCGTTGCGGGCTGGAAGTGAGCGAGATGATTTTGCAGCCTTTGGCATCAAGCAAGTCTGTTCTGGCCGACGACGAGAAGGATTTGGGGGTGTGTCTGGTGGATATCGGAGGCGGCACTACCGATGTGGCGGTTTTTACCGGTGGGGCAATCCGCCACACCGCCGTGATTCCCATCGCCGGCGACCAGATCACCAACGACATCGCGATGGCTTTGCGCACCCCGACCAAGGACGCCGAAGACATCAAGATCAAATACGGTTGCGCCCTGCGCCAACTGGCCGACGATTCCGCCATAGAAGTTCCCGGGGTGGGCGAACGCGGAGCGCGCATGTTATCGCGCCAGACCCTGGCGGAAGTAATCGAACCGCGCGTGGAAGAACTGTATTCGTTGGTGCAAACCGAATTGCGCCGCAGCGGCTTTGAAGATTTGCTGTCCTCCGGCATCGTGATAACCGGCGGCAGCAGTGCCATGCACGGCATGGTGGAACTGGGCGAGGAGATTTTTCACATGCCGGTGCGTTTGGGAACGCCACGCTATGTCGGCGGCTTGTCGGACGTGGTGAAAACGCCGCGTTTTTCCACCGGTGTCGGTTTGCTGCTGTACGGGCTGGAGCAGCACAAACACCATGAGGCGACGCGCGTGCATTCCGGTTCGTTCAAGGACGTGCTGGAGAGAATGAAAGCGTGGTTCCAGAATAATTTCTGAGGAAAATATTTTTTGCAAGAGAATTTTTAGCGGTAAAACTTTGTGCGGTACTGGTAACTTTTTGGGTGTTTTGGTATTGTAATCAACTGGGAGAAAAGCGATGTTCGAACTTATGGATCCACAACTTCAGGATGCGGTAATTAAAGTAATAGGCGTGGGAGGCTGCGGCGGCAATGCGGTTGACCACATGATCGAGCAAGGCGTTCAGGGTGTGGAATTCATCGCCATCAACACTGACGCACAGGCGCTCAAGCGCAACCGGGCGCGCACCCAGCTTCAGATCGGCGCCAGCATCACCAAAGGCTTGGGTGCCGGGGCGATTCCGGATGTCGGACGTGCTGCGGCCGAGGAAGATCGTGCGCGCATTACCGAACTGATCAGTGGCGCCAACATGGTATTCATTACCGCAGGCATGGGTGGCGGCACCGGCACCGGCGCCGCGCCGGTGGTGGCCCAGATAGCCAAGGAAATGGGTATCCTTACCGTGGCCGTGGTGACCAAGCCGTTTGCCCACGAAGGCAAACGCATGCGCCTGGCACTGACCGGCATCGAGGAACTGACCGAACATGTCGATTCGCTGATCATTGTACCAAACGAAAAACTGATGACCGTACTGGGCGAAGACACCACCTTGCTGGATGCCTTCCGCTCTTCCAACAGTGTGTTGCAGGGCGCAGTGGCGGGCATTTCAGAAGTAATAAATGTGCCCGGACTGGTTAACGTGGACTTTGCCGACGTGCGCACGCTGATGTCTGAAAACGGCATGGCGATGATGGGTTCGGCTTCCGCTTCCGGGCCCGACCGGGCCAAGAAAGCCGCAGAAAGCGCCATGTCCAGCCCCTTGCTGGAAGACGTGAACCTGGCGGGTGCGCGCGGCGTGCTGGTGAACATCAGTTCCAATTGCAGCCTGACCCTGAAGGAATACCAGCAAGTAACCCACAGCGTGCAGTTCGCTATTGAAGATGCCACCGTGATTGTGGGCTCGGTATTCGATGAGGGCATGGGGGACGAGCTGCGTGTGACCATTGTAGCGACCGGCCTGGGTTCGCCGGAGCGCAATAAGTCCAAGCCGCCGGTGCTGGTTTACGAGGAGCAGAAACGCACCGGCACCCATGATGAACCCATTTCCACAGTCAATTTCAAAGAGATTGAGACGCCCACTGTCTTCCGTTCCGGACGTCACCGCGAGGCGGCAGTCAAGGCGCTGGAAAGCTCGGGTATGGATATGCTGGATATTCCATCGTTCCTGCGCAAACAAGCGGATTAACCCGCTTGCAAGGCCGGCGTTCCTGAACTCCGGCGACGGTCAGATTGAACTGTTGTTTAAGCCATCCAGGGTGGGCACGGTTTCGTGCCCACGCGGAATCCGGTTCGTACTTTTGGTGCCCTTGACATGATGCCACGCTTGCAGGTGCTATTGCTGTTGTCATGTTTCGCCCCGCTTGCAGGAGCACAACCCCTGCCCCATCCGGATCACATCGTGATCGTGTTAGAAGAAAATAAATCATTCACCCAAATCATCGGCAATCCGGCTGCGCCGTACATCAATGAGTTATCCAAACGCGGTGCCTTGTTCACACAATCCTATGGTGTCACACATCCCAGCCAGCCGAATTATCTCGCCCTGTTTTCCGGATCCACGCACGGTATCGGCAACGATGCCTGCCCGCTGGTATTAGGCGGAGACAATCTTGCAGGCCGGCTATCAGCAAAGGGCTTGAGTTTTGCAAGCTACGCGGAATCGATGCCGCAAACCGGTTTCGAGGGTTGCGCTTATGGTGCATACATGCGCAAGCACAACCCCGCAGCGAACTGGAAAGAACTGTCTAGCCTCAACCAAACGTTCAATGCATTCCCGCTGGACTACTCCCGGTTGCCGGCGGTGGCCCTGGTTATTCCCGATCAGAGCAACGACATGCACGACGGCAGCATCGGACAAGGCGATGCATGGCTGGCGAAAAATCTGGAACCGTATGCGCAATGGGCGATGCGGCACAACAGTTTATTGATTGTCACGTGGGATGAGGATGATGGTTCGGCAAACAACCGCATCGCCACGATGTTCATCGGGCCTATGGTCAAAATAGCCATGAGCGCGCAGCACATCAACCACTACAACATTCTGCGCACCATCGAGGAAATGAATGGCCTGGTTTACCTTGGGGACAGTGCCGGGACCAAATCTGTTACCGGGGTGTGGCGGCAGGTTGGGCAAAAATAAGGTAGCGCGGTCAAGTGCTGTGCGAACCGCTGCCGTGTACATCCTGTCCCAGCATTTCCGGTGTAATCAGCGTAATTCCTTTCTCCGTTACAAAAAATCGTTCCCTGTCTTGTTCGGGATTGATTCCAACGGTCATGCCTTCGGGAATGACGCAGTTCTTGTCCACCACCACGCGTTTCAATGTAACACCGCGTGAAACAGTCACATTGGGCAGAAGCACAGAATCTTCAACATTGCAGTAACTGTGGACATGCACGCTGGAAAAAAGGAGTGAGCGGCTCACATAAGAACCGCTTATGACACAACCGCCGGACACCAGCGAAGCTACTGCCATGCCGCGGCGATTATCAAAATTGAACACAAATTTCGCCGGCGGCAATTGCTCCTGATAAGTCCATATCGGCCATTCCTGATCGTACATATTGAGATCGGGCGTAACCTTGGTGAGCTCCATGTTAGCCTCCCAATAAGCATCTATTGTTCCCACATCACGCCAGTACGGCAATTCATTTTTGGATGTAACGCAACTATCTTCAAAACTCTGGGCAATCACGCGGTATTTCCCCGATACCAGATGCGGAATGATATCCTTGCCGAAATCGTGGCTGGAATTCGGATCTGCAGCATCGCGTTCCAG